>CAZSNX010000041.1:0-16396 GCA_964607945.1 uncultured Candidatus Obscuribacterales bacterium | reverse complement strand
CCGGCTCCGGTCACGAAGTTGAGGACGCCGGGCGGCAATCCAGCTTCAATCATCACTTCAACCAGCATGAGCGCGCACAGCGGCGTATCAGTGGCCGGTTTGAATACGACCGTATTGCCGGCAACGAGCGCAGGGAACATCTTCCAACTGGGAATCGCCACCGGAAAGTTCCAGGGCGTAATCAAACCGACTACACCCAGTGGCTGGCGAACAGCCATCGCGAACTTGTCCGGCATCTCGGACGGGCAGGTATGTCCAAACAAACGGCGTCCCTCACCGGCCATGTACTTAGCCATATCGATTGCTTCTTGCACATCGCCGCGAGCTTCCTTGATCACTTTGCCCATCTCGCGCACCATCGTGCGGGCAATCTCTTCCTTGCGTGTTTCAAGGATGTAAGCCGCCTTTAAGATTATGTCAGCGCGGGCCGGCGCCGGTGTGCGCTTCCAAGCTGGAAAAGCCTTTGCGGCGGCATCAACGGCTGCTTTCACGTCTTCCGGACCGGAAGACGCGAAGTGCCCCACGACTTCATTGACGTTAGCCGGACTGGTACTCGGAAATGTATCACCATTTTTCGCCTTAACCCAGCGTCCGCCGATGTAATTATTGTAGACCTGAGGCAACTCGGATCTTCCTTTCGTCGCTTCCAAGCTTGGTGTCGTTGTGGTCATCCTTACTTCTCCTAATATCTAAAGCTTTGTGGTTTCCTGAATTATTCCAGCCACTTACAGAGCCCAACTTAGTTGGTTCGGACCGCGCTTGGTCCTTTAAAGAGTCATCGCCTTTTCGAGTATGGCCAATCCCTCTTCGCATTCCTTGTCGGAGATATTGAGCGGCGGGATCAACCGGATGACTTGACCATGATTGCCGCAGGTCAGCACCAGAAGTTTGTTTTCGAAGCAGCGGGCAGCAACCTTTTCGGCGATTTCCTTACTTGGATTGCCGGTTGCGTCATTGAATTCGACACCGACCATCAGACCCAGTCCACGTACTTCACCGATGTATGACTTGCCTTTTGCAAAATTCTTGAGCCGTTCGATTATCTGCGCACCCAGCTTTGCAGCACGGTCGACAAGCTTTTCTTCTTCGATCACGCCGATTGTCGCCAGCGCGGCGGCGCAGGAAACCGGGTTGCCACCAAATGTAGTGCCATGCCTGCCAGCCAGCCACTTGCTGGTCAGCTCTTTGCGTGAGATGAAGGACGACAACGGCATACCGCCTGCTATCCCTTTCGCCATCAACATAATGTCCGGCTTGACGCCGGCATGCTCGATTGCGAACATCTTGCCCGTCCGACCGAAACCGGTTTGCACTTCATCGATAATCAACAATATTCCATACTTGTCAGCAATCGCTCTCAATTTGCTGAAAAAGCTCATCGGCGGTACAACATATCCGCCCTCGCCCTGCACCGGTTCTACCAGAAAAGCAGAGACCTGCTCGGGATGAATGAATTGGTTGAACAGCACGTCAATCTGCTTGATGCATTCGTCCACGCAAGCTTCCGGATTATTGGGGAAATGCGAGCGATAAACATAAGGGAACGGCGCAGTGAAGATCGAAGTCGGCAGAGGCTCATAGCGCTCGCGATAATAAAGCTTGGAGGTGGTCAAAGCGGTAGTCATCAAAGTGCGTCCATGGAACGAGCCTTTGAAGTTGATGATGCCCGGTCTGCCGGTCACGTAGCGCGACATTTTGACGGCGCCTTCGACCGCTTCAGCACCGCTGTTGGCGAGGAACACCGAATTCAAGCCACCGGGAGCCACCTCCACTAACTTCTTAGCCAGCTCGATGTATCGCTTGTGGTGAGTAACCACGGACGTGTGCATCAATTCGGCAGCCTGCTTTTGCACGGCCTCAACTACTTTGGGATGACAGTGTCCGACGTTGTTTACAGCGATGCCGGTGGTGAAGTCCAGATACGCATCACCGTTCATATCGTAAATGTAAGAGCCCTTAGCCTTTTCAGCGACTATCCGCGCCGTGCGAGCCAAAACTGGATTGACGAACTCATCATCCAACTGCAGATATGCCTGGTTCTTGTTTGTTTCTACCATTGCCATGAAGGAACTCCTGTTGATAAGTAACCAGCTCGGACAATCCGCCGCCGTTCTAAGCGAGCCTTGCGGGCGGCATAGAGCCGCACAAACAGAGCAGCAACAAGCGCTCAAGTGCACTGATCATATCTAAAAAACAGCAATAGTTCGCTTATCGCAAGCTTTGTATAAGCCTCTCTAATCGAGCGCTGAGAATTGTTTCGCAGCAATTGCCAAGCCAAGGCTGACCGGCTGAAGCACTCACGGCTGCCGCGCTGCGCCCGGCAGTCAAGAGCTTCCGGTCTGCAAACAGCAATCGCTCCAAACCCGAACGATAGCAAGGCGCTCACGCAAACAAAGAGCGCTGGCGGAAAGCCAGTTCTCTAAATCTATTTCACGCGTCCCAATGCGCTCCGCCGGGCACTTTGACGCTGCGAGCCTCTCGGCTTGCCGTTTTCTGCTTCCTTGGTCTTGGTCTTGAAAGCGATTGCCAGCACTTCATCGAGGTGTCCGACGGCAATGAGCTCCAGCTTACTCTTTACGTAGTCCGGTATCTCGTCGAGATCCTTTTCATTGCCGCGCGGCAGGAGAACCGTCTTCACCCCAGCTCTCAGCGCGGCCAGCACCTTCTCCTTCAGTCCGCCAATTGCCAAAACGCGACCACGCAATGTGATCTCACCGGTCATGGCAAGATTTGCCCGCACTGGCTTCTTCGTTATCGCAGAAATTAATGCTAACGCCATACCAATTCCAGCCGAAGGGCCATCCTTTGGAATCGCACCTTCCGGAATATGGATATGCATATCCCACTTTTCTTGAAAGCCAGGATCAATCCCCAACTGGCCGGCATGACTGCGAATATAGCTGAAGGCCGCCTGCGCGGATTCCTTCATGACATCACCCAATTGACCGGTCAATTGCAGTTTGCCTTTACCCGGCATTGTGTTGACTTCAATCGACAGAGTCTCTCCACCGGTTTCCGTCCAAGCCAGTCCGGTCACGATGCCAACTTGCGGTCCGCGCGCCTCAGATTCGCGCAATACTTTAGCCGGTCCGAGATACTTCGATACTAATTGCGGGCTGACCTTTACCGCCCCCTCATCGCTGCGGACAATCTGTGTGGCGACTTTGCGGCAGACGGTCGCCAACGAGCGCTCCAGGGCACGTACGCCGGCCTCTCTTGTATATTCCTGAATGATCTTGCGAATCGTCTGAGCGGCAATCTTCAGCTGCCGGCTCTTGAGCCCATGCTTATCCAACAGCTTTGGAATGATGTGCCTTTCGGAGATCTGCACCTTCTCCTCTTCGGTATAGCCTGACAGGCGAATCACTTCCAGCCGGTCATAGAGAGGCCTCGGTACACCATCCAAAGAGTTGGCTGTTGCAACAAAAACCACTTCTCGCAAGGAGAAAGGCGCATCGAGATAGTGATCTGTGAAAGTGTCGTTTTGATCGGGATCGAGCACTTCCAGCATGGCAGCCGTCGGATCTCCCATATAGCTGCGCGTCATCTTTTCGATTTCATCTAGCAGAATGACTGGATTCTTGGTGCCAGCTTGTTTGATCGCTTGAATAATCCGGCCGGGCATAGCACCGATGTATGTACGTCTGTGCCCACGAATCTCCGCTTCATCATTGATGCCACCCAAACTGATTCGGGCGAACTTACGATTCATCGCCTGCGCGATTGACTTGACCAGGCTCGTCTTACCGACTCCGGGCGGTCCGACTAAGCAGAGAATTGTTCCTTGCGGCTGTTTGGCCAATTTGCGAACGGCAAGATACTCCAAGATACGCTCTTTGACTTTATCGAGACCATAGTGATCCTCATCGAGAATCTTTTCCGAACGCGGCAAATCAATGACGTCTCGCGAGCGCTTGGCCCAGGGCAAAGTAACCAGCGTGTCCAGATAAGTGCGAATCACAGCAGCCTCGGCCGACTGAGGCATCATCTTCTCTAATCGCTGCAATTCCTTCTGCGCCTTCTCCAGCGCTACACCGGCCATCTTAGCCTTGGCAATTTTTTGCTTGTACTCGGCGATTTCGCCCAACTGCTCGCTGTCCGAATTGAGCTCATCTTGAATGATTCGCATCTTCTCGCGCAGATAGTATTCGCGCTGGGTCTTTTCGAGATTGAAGCGCACCCGGTCGTGTATCTGCTGCTCGAGATCGGCCAGTTCCAGCTCGCGCGAAAGCAACTGGCTTACATACTCAAGCCGTTCGGTGGAATCGAAAATCTCCAGGCAACGCTGCCGCTCAGCTACTTCCAGCCCAAGATAAGTCGCGATGATATCGGCCAGCCTTCCTGGTTGACCGATACCGGAGACTGCCAACAGGCTTTCAGGATTGATCTTTTTTGTAGACTTGACATACTGCTCAAACTTTTCGACCGAGACTCTAATCAAAGTCTTTGTCGCTAAGTCATCTTGCACGGTCTCCTGCTGTTCGGTCACTTTCGCTGAAAAGTGATTGGCGTCCTCTTGCAGAACATCCAAACTAATACGGCAAGAGCCTTCTACCAGTACCTTCACAGTTCCGTCCGGCAGCTTGAGCATCTGCATTACTTCGGCCAGCGTGCCGATCTGATAAATGTCCTCCTCGGCCGGCTCTTCGCATTCCGGGTCCTTTTGCGCCACCAGCACTACCAGCCGATCGTCCCGAAGCAATGCTTGTTCGAGCGCAGCGATCGATTTGGGCCGCGACACGAAAAGCGGCGTCACCATCTGGGGAAACACAACTACGTCGCGCAGCGGTATCAGAGGAAAGATGGTGGTAGTGAGGTCCGCCATTGGCATAGCGTTTTGCTTCTTTGCTCGGATTTAAACGATCAGGCTATTTCGCCCTTAGGCTTCGACTTGCTATGCAGTTGCAAAAGCTCGGACGTGGAGCGCTTCTCTACCAGCTCCTGGGTAATGTGACAAACTTTGATGTCTGTACGAGACGGTACTTCGTACATGAAGTCGAGCATTATCTCTTCAACAATCGACCGCAGCGCACGAGCACCGGTTTTGCGCTTAATAGCTTCTTCCGCTAAGGCACGCACAGCATCTTGATCGAAGCGCAACTCCACGCCGTCTAAGGCGAGCAGCTGTTGGTATTGCTTGAGAATCGCATTCTTCGGCTCAATCAAGATACGAACGAGCGCATCGACATCCAGCGCTTCCAAATTAGCTACAACTGGAATCCGTCCGACGAATTCCGGAATCAAACCGAACTTCAAGAGATCGTCGGGAATCATCTCTCTCAAGATCTTGCTGGCACGTTCTTCCCGCTCGCGCGCCGTGGGCGGCGGCGCGGAACCAAAGCCCATGCCGCGGTTGGATGAGATGCGAGACTCGACAATTTTGTCCAGCCCAACAAAGGCACCACCGACAATGAAGAGAATGTTGCCCGTATTGATTTGGATGAACTCCTGATGCGGATGTTTCCTGCCGCCTTGCGGAGGAACATTGGCAACGGTGCCTTCAATCATCTTGAGCAGCGCTTGCTGCACACCTTCTCCGCTGACATCGCGGGTGATACTAGTGTTTTCCGATTTTCGGGAGATCTTATCGATTTCATCGATATAGATGATGCCCCGTTCGGCTTTCTTAATATCGTAATCCGCTGCCTGATAAAGACGAAGCAATATGTTCTCAACGTCTTCGCCGACATAACCGGCTTCCGTCAATGTCGTCGCATCGGCAACGGCAAACGGCACGTCCAGCAATTTAGCAAGAGTCTGAGCCAGCAATGTCTTTCCGGACCCGGTCGGCCCGACCAAAAGAATATTGGATTTCTGGATTTCGACTTGATCGGAAAGCTCTGAGTTATGGCTGATTCTCTTGTAGTGGTTATACACCGCTACTGAAAGTATCTTCTTAGCCATAGTCTGTCCTACGATGTGTTGATCGAGGAAGGCCTTAATCTCTTGCGGCTTCGGCACATCGACGAGTTGGGGCAGCACGGTCTCGGAAGGTCCACCCGTATGCGGGCCGCCGTCAAAGAGCTCCTCGTCGAGGATCTCATTGCAAAGGTCTACACACTCGTCGCAAATATATACCCCGGGTCCGGCGATGAGCTTCTTGACCTGATCTTGGCTCTTACCGCAGAACGAACACTTCAGTCGGTTGTCTGATTGCTTGGGCATGGGCTTACCTGTAGTACCTTCCTAGAGTGCTGTCCCTCAAGCCAGCTAACGCTGCTTATTGATCGTCCAGACCTAGACCGTAGCCAAGTTTGGCTGCGGATCTACCTTGGTGATAACCTCGTCGACGATACCGTATTCTTTGGCTTCTTGAGCGGTCATGATGTTATCGCGATCGGTATCCTTTTCGATCTGCTTAACGGACTGACCGGTATGATGAGCCATCAACTCGTTAAGTTGACGCTTAATGCGAATGATTTCTCGAGCTTGAATTTCGATGTCGGTCGCCTGACCTTGAGCACCGCCCAGCGGCTGGTGGATCAAGATGCGGGAATGAGACAGCGCCAAGCGCTTGCCTTTCTTGCCGGCACCCAGGAGGAAAGCGCCCATGCTGGCCGCTTGTCCGAGACAAATAGTCGACACGTCGGAACGCAAATGTTGGATGGTGTCGTAAATTGCCAAACCGGCAGTTACTGACCCGCCCGGGCTGTTGACATAAAGCCGAATGTCCTTTTCCGGATCTTCAGCATCCAGCAGTAACAGCTGCGCCACCACGATATTGGCCACTGTGTCGTCAATCGGCATACCCAAGAAGACGATGCGTTCACGCAACAGTCGGGAAAAAATGTCAAACGCTCGTTCTCCGCGGGCAGTCGTTTCGATCACTGTGGGAGCGTAATAACCTAAGGGACCGAGTCCGGCTACGTTGCTCATGCTCCAGATATCGTACGGGTTTGGAAACTTTTGCGACATTCCTTGTTCTTCCTGGTTTTGTTAGTTTGGTACTACCGAGAACTGTTTTGCCTAAGGCAACAATACTATCTTAGAAGATTCTGTCAATAATATCGGCTTATGCCTATTAATGCTCGTGAGAGCAGTCGGAGTGAGAGCATTCTTCAACCGGTCGTTCATCTTTTATAAATCGAACTTCAGCCTGCCCGACCAGGTATTCCACCACCTTCTGAGTCAAGAGCTCTTCCATTACCTGGCGACGAATGTCGTCCCGACCGATAACACGCTCTATCGGTACATTATACCTGGCCGCTACCTCAGCCAGGTATGGAGCCATTTCTTCGTCACCGACGGTCATCTTTTCCGCCCGCACGATCGCGCCGAGCACCAGACTGGTCAGCACGCGCTGCTTAGCCTCATCGCGCTTGGCACCACTAATTTGCTCGTATTCCGGCTCCTGCTGGAATTGCTCCCAGCTCTGGCCGTTTTGCTCTACCATCTGGCGCAGTGAACCGATCAGAAGCTCGCGCTCCCGCTCTACCATTGTGTCTGGAATTTCGACCTTAGCATTGGCGATGATGCCATCGACCACTGCCCGCTGCGACCGAGCCTCGTTCTCCTGGCGAATCTCCTCATCCATCCGAGCCTTGAGCATATCCTTCAAATCGCCAAGTGACTCTGCACCAACCGATTTGGCCAGCTCATCATTTATGTCTGGAACAAAGCGCTCGCGGATGCCACGGATATCCACCTTGAACTCCGCGTCCTTGCCTGCAAGCTCCTTGTTGCGGTACTCGGCGGGGAAAGTAGCTTTTACTTCGCAATTGGTGCTTGGCTCCTTGCCAACCAGCTGATCACAGAAAGTGGGCAGGAAGTTGCCCTCCTTCATCTCGAGAATCAGCCCTTCAGCCTTGCCGCCTTCCACCAACTTGCCGCCAACCCAACATTCGAAGTCGAGAACCACGGTGTCACCCATCGCCACCTTGCGACTGTCTACCTCTTTTAAGCTGGCTTTCGATTCTGCGATACTTTTGAGAGCACGGTCGAGTGCATCTGCCGGCATCTCAGCTTCCGGCACGGCGACCTGAATGCCCTGATACTGTCCAAGTGTTACCTCCGGACGAACTTCAAGTCGCGCCTGCAACATGAGCGGCTGCCCGAGCTCGAACTTACATTCGTCAATCTCAGGCTCTGTTATTACGTCCAGGTTCTCATCAAGGATTACCTTGCTCAATAGCTCGGGTACCAGACGCTCGAGCGCTTCCCGTTTAATGTAATCCACACCGAGAGTCTTCTCGATGATATTTCGCGGTGCCTTTCCTTTCCGGAAGCCGGGAATGTTAACTTTATGGCTAAGCTGCCGGCAGGCAACCTCATAAGCCTTCGTCGCCTTTTCGGTTTCCAGTTCTAGCCCAAGCTGAACTACGTTAATTCCCTGTCTCTCCAGACTGACCTTCATCTGTCCCATATCCTCTATTTGTCTGCTTCTCGACTAATAACCGGCGCCCAAAGAGTTGATTTGAGCCTGTTTTGCTTTACTAATCCCGGTTGTACGATGCATATCGCGCACCAGAGAATCATCTCACCGCTTTCAAGGCAAGCTAAAAGCACCTATAGCAGGCGATTTTAGCATGCGAAGGAAGCCGCACCCAGCCTTACGGAAGATCTCTTCATTTTTATAGAATTTCGGGCGGCAGCCCAAGGCGACCCGGGTTTGTCCGACCGGCAAAACTCACTGAGATTAACAGTGCTTGAGGACGCATGGACACACTTTCGGGCCGACCAGACCAGCGAGCCGAAAGGCATCGAAGCTGGATTGCTTAGCGCTTAGCAGCCCGCTCGAGCTTACTGTGGTAGAACTTGCCCTGGATGCGCTTCTTGAATGGTGATATGCGTGCGCTCGACCAGCACCCAGCACAACAAGGCCAAATTGATCGCCAGGAATATTCCCAGCAAACTTGAACCGAGCATGAGATGCCAGGTCAATAACGCTTGCCGTGGCGTCAGCGTCGTCACTATGCCGAATCTGTTCGTGACATACAGAACCAGCCCAAAACCGACCAAAGCGTCAGCAGTTAATACCAGTGGAATACGTTGCGATGCCATCCATTGCAGCGCGCCATAGAGGGCCGGCGGCTGATCGGGTGAGGCAAGCTGCGGAAGAACTACGCAAAGTAGTGCAAACATGCAGACGACCAACAACCAAATACTTGTAGCCCGGTCACTGTCTCGGAGCTTGACTTCATTGTCTTGTGAGACACTGCTTACGTATCGCAAGGCGGCAAGACTGCTTTGCCAGCGCGAACGGCGCTTGATCATATCTTCGGCGCCCAGCTTCAAGGTCTCATCCGGGGCAGTTTCTGACGCTGTGGATGCCTTTGGTGCCTCCGGCTTTGTTCCGCCCGAAGACGGACTACTGGAAGCCTGCTTCTGTTCGGCACCCTGATTGGCCGCTTGCTCTTCCCCGCTCATTTTCTGCCTCCACCCTCGACAGTAGTACGACTTCCCAAAAGATTACGCAAAATTAGGGTCACGTCGCTTAATATACCAGTCCAATTAGTAAACGGATAACTTTTCGGCTGCGCAACCTTCAATTAATATGCCCGGTAATCGCAGTGACAGATAACTTCCGCGCACTCCATTCACACTTGATACCTTCCCCGGTGGCAAGAAAATCACACCTATCAAACCGGAATTCTTTCGACCGGACAATAAGCCGATAAACATCCAGGCCTGGACGGCAACATGCCTTTCCCGCCAGCTGAACGCTCCTCTTTAAAAGACGAAGCGCGACCGGTGTTCCGATCGCGCTTTCAAATTGGAGCGGGAGACGAGATTCGAACTCGCGACATCCTCCTTGGCAAGGAGGCATTCTACCACTGAATTACTCCCGCATTCAGTGCGCAAGGCATTATTATAGCGCAGCCTGGCATCACAATCTATCTCTTGCCAGCACCAGTTGGATGCAACTGCGGCCGACTGGACAGTCGCCGCTCCACATCGGCGAGACTGCGCACTACATGGTGAGCATTATTCGCATCGGTTCGCGGTCTTTCGCCGGTAACCAAGCAGCGCAAGAAGTGCTCACATTCGAGATGAAGCGGCTCAACATCCGGATACTCTGGATACTCGACGATCATTCGCCCTTCCTTGGTTTGACTGTGGAGGGCAAGTTTGTTTTCAGTTTGCGCGTCATTTAACACAGCAGTTTTCAGGCTGCCATTGACGGTCAAACGGACTAATTTCTGTGGGTCGATCCAGCTGTTGCGAACCTGTCCCGGAATAGCTCTGCCATTGACGGGAAAGAACAGGTCCAGGTAAGCGACATCAATCAAGCCATCGCCTAGTGTGTCCCACCCGCCGACCCGATTGACCTCAGTCAGATCGCAGTCCAGCAAATAGTTCATCATCGATAGATCGTGCGGAGCCAAATCCCATAGAACACTCCAATCTCGCCTGGACTGATTGAAATTCATCCGGTCCGAACGGACGAAACGAAGTTCCCCCAACTCTCCCGAGGCGATTAGTTCTTTCAAACAGTTGACTGCGGGGTGGTAAAGCAGCAAGTGCCCTACCATCAAAATCAGATTGCGCTCCGTAGCCAATTGATCGAGCTCTTCGGCGTGCCTGACGTCACGAGCCAGCGGCTTCTCCACGTAAACATGCTTACCCGCTAATAGCGCTTTCCTGGCTAACGGGAAGTGGCTGTCACTGGGCGTGGCAATCACAATTGCTTTGATGCCGCCGTCCTGAAGCACTCCATCAAAGTTGTCCGTCACACCCACTCCGGGATATTCCCGGCTGACATGTTCAAGTCGTTTTGTGTCGGCATCGCAAACAACACCGAGCGCGCCTTGCTGAGCGTAATTCCGGACTAGGTTCTTACCCCAGTTTCCGCAACCTATGACGGCTACCTTTGGTAGCTGCAACGGGACCCCCTTGGCAGAATGTATTGGGGCGGCTGTGAGACCGCCCCGCATTCCACACTTACTTCTTCTTATTTACCGCTTCGCTGAACTCCTTGCCTACCCGGAAGCCAGGAACTCGCTTGGCCGGAATATGCAACGGTTCGTTGGTCTTGGGATTGCGACCCGTTCTTGCTTTACGCTGACGAGCTTCAAATGTTCCAAAACCTACTAAAGTAACCTTTTCACCTTGCGAGACCGCTTTGACGATTGTTTCCATCATCTTATTGATCACTTGCTCGGCATCTTTTTTTGTGGTGTTGGCATCTTTGGCCACAATGTCCACCAATTCTGCTTTATTCAAGGCTCTAAACTCCTCAACAGACCTACCGTCTACCTGGATTCCTTGGGGATTGCAAGCCGAACCGAAGTCACTTAAAAGGGCTGCCTGCGACCAGTCGGCACACGGAATTGACCGGAAAGCCTTCGACAGCGTCCCCTACCCGTAGCTGTCGAAAGTAAATCGTGATTAGGGCTAGCTGCAATGCTAGCATAAAGTTTTCCCGGAGCGTGCCATGGGGCTCGCTTGTATTTCGAGAAATTACTAATGCTCGCATCCCGCCAACCAAGCCTGATCTCAGTTCGCCGCGATGCGTGGGTGGAGATCGATCTTGCCGCCCTCGAAAGAAATGTGCGAGTCGTGCGCTCGTGGCTGTCAGCGTCTTGCCAGTTGATGGCGGTTGTTAAGAGCGACGCATATGGACATGGCGCGGCGCAAGTCGGTCGAGTCTTCGCCGCAGCTGGAGCGGATTGGTTGGGTGTGGCATCCGTTGATGAAGGCTGCCAATTGCGGTCGGCCGGAGTGACCGCCCCGATCCTGATTCTTAGCCCGAGCCCATTCTGGGCGATGTCGTCAGCAATTGATGCCAACCTCTGTGTAACTGTTACTTCCGCCAGCCAAGTGCACGACCTTGCCACCGCAGCCCAACGCAGCGGCAAGACTGCTGAAGTTCAACTCAAGGTCGATACCGGCATGCACCGCCTGGGAGTCGACCCGAATAAAGTTGCCGAGATACTGGACACTATCGCCGAGCAGAAGGGATTGAAGCTGAAAGGGCTGTTCAGCCATTTAGCCAGGGCCGACGATGATGAGGCAACCAGACAGCAGCACCAATGCTTCCAGCAGGTTCTCAAGAATTTGCCGCCGGAACGAACCGCTACTTTGACCCATCTGGCCTCCGGAGAGGCTGCCAGGAGATTTCCAGCTACCCACCTCGACCTCGTCCGGGTCGGACTTTAATTATATGGATTAGAGACACAGGCTGTTTCCACTGTCGTCACAGCAGCGATGTCAGTGAGAGCGAGAGTGGTTCATGTGGCTGAGATCGCCGAAGGCGAATCGGTCGGCTATGGCTGGACCTGGACTGCCACCCGGCCGACCAAGCTTGCCTCGATTCCAATCGGCTACGCCGACGGCGTCGACCGCCGGCTGTCAAATCGTTTGACCGGTCTTATCTGGGGGCGGGAAGTCAAGCAAGTCGGACTGATCAGCATGGACCAAATGCTGTTTGATATTACCGACGTCCCCGAAGCAACAGAAGGCGACGTCCTGACCTTAATCGGGCAAGAAAATGCCGAAAGGTCGGCACCATCCGACATTGTCGCCAGCAGCCAAGTCAAGACGCTTCACCTTGCAACCTGGGCGGCGATGCTGGACACTATTACCTATGAGCTCGCCTGTCGCCTGCGCGTGCGACTGCCGCGCATATTTACAAGACATAAAGCATCAACTTTCAAATAGGCTCGGCAAACTTGAACGAACTCGGAGTATTTTGCGGCACATTCAATCCGATCCACTGGGGTCACCTACTGCTGGCTGAATACGCTCGAGATCAGTTCGACCTGAGCAAAGTGCTCTTCATTACCTGCGCCAATCCCCCTCATCGTTACAGCGATTTACTCGACGGCGAAAGTCGGCATGCACTGGTCAGTGCCGCTGTAGCGGACAACCCGTACTTTGAAGCTTCGCGCCTGGAGCTCGATCGGTCCGGACCATCGTATACGGTGGAAACGCTCGAACAGCTTAAGCAAGTCTATGGAGAAAATGTTCGCCTTAACCTGATTATCGGCGGTGACAATTTAAGTTCGCTTGCCGGCTGGCATGAAGCAGAGCGCATCTTCAAGTTATGCCGGTTGCTGGCAGCGCCACGAATGATACCGGGACACGAGCTGGAATCGCTGCAAGACGACTCTGCGCCGCAAAATGCCGAGCTATCTGTAATCTCGCTACCACCGATTGGAGTCTCAAGCTCGGAAGTTCGCCATCGCCTGCGCGAGGGCAAGTCGGTACTGTATATGGTGCCACCAGCTGTCAACGAAATGCTGATCACGCAAGCTCATTATCGAAAGTTGACGCCGCGAAAGCGATAACGCTGCCATACCAATCCGCAAGCAACCGAGCCGTTTACCAGAATGCCAAAGCAAAAAAAATACTCCGGCATCCCCGCTGAACTCACCTTGGGTCATGTCGAGAACTGGGTCAAACAGCGCCTCTCAGAAAAGAGATATTTGCATTGCGCAGGGGTAGTGGCGGTAGCGCGCCAATTGGCTCCGCTCGCACCATGCGATCCCTTCCTGGCCGAGCTTGCCGCCTGGCTGCACGACGCCTGCAAGGAGGTAAAGGACTCCGAGCTGATCAAGCAGGCGCAAAAATTCAATCTGAAGCTTCATCCAATCGAACGACTGCACGGTCACGTCTTGCACGGCCCGGTCGCAGCCGCTGTCGTCGCAAAGGAGCTCGGCATCAAGCACAAAGACGTTCTTGCTGCGATCAGCCAACACACACTCGGGCACGCGCCGATGTCTGAATTGTCCAAGACGGTCTATTTGGCTGATTGCCTGGAGGCAAGCCGACCGGTCGACTACACGGGACCAATCTGGGCTGCGCTTGATTTAGGTGGAGAAAACAATTTCAACAGAGCGCTGGTGTCAGCCTGCAACCTTGGACTTCAAAGCTTGATTGCCTCCAACAAACCGATCCACCCCAAAACTGTCGAAGTAAGGAACTTTTACTTGCAAATCGTGCGTTCAGTATCTTCTTGACAAAATTGAGATTAATCACTGCCCGGCGTCTCGTCCGTTGAAGGCGATCAGACACATACAAAGTCCGAACAGCCCCATCAGCGCTCCCCAGGTGATGTTTAAGTTGATCGAGCTTTCGCTTATCACGGTCTGCACAGGCACGGCAAAGCCATAAACGGTAATGATAGTTCCAATAATGATGAACAGCCAACCAATCGGCAAACGCAGATCTAACATGAGCTCACCACAGCACTACATTAATCAAAATAGTAAGTACGAGCAGAACACCGGCAAGCAGCTTCGGTCGCTTGTACCAAGGTTGGACAGCCGATTCCAACGCCACCGGCATACCATATACGAGACCAACGAGCTCTGCTTCCGGCTTCGGTTTGGTTACGAAAGACAAAAGTATGGTCACCACGAAATTAGCGCTCCAGGCAATGGTGGAACGCCAGAAATTGCCGGCCATCATAGATGGATAGGAGAATGCGCCGGAATTGGTAAGCGCGAAATGGGCAACTGCTGTTAAGGTTCCGACTACCAAACCCCAGAAGGCCGCCCAGGGTGTAGTACGTTTCCAGAACATTCCCAAAAGAAAGGTGGCAAAAAGTGGTGCGTTGAAGAACGAAAAGATCATCTGCATATAATCCATAATGCTCGGAAAGCCCATCACTAAATAGGCAGTCGCGATGCTGATTAGGATGCCGAGCGCAGTTGCCAGCCGACCCACCCAGAGGTAATGATCGTCGCTTTTGTTCGGTGCCAGGTAACTCTGATAAATGTCGTAGGTCCAAACCGTATTGAATGCCGTAATGTTGCCAGCCATGCCGGACATGAAGCTGGCTAACATAGCGGTCAATCCTACGCCCAGCATGCCGCTCGGATAGTACTTCGCCAGCAGAAGAGGCATTGCCATGTTGTAGGACAAACCGGGATCACTGCTTCCCAACTTTGGAATAACGGCCAGCGCCAGCATGCCGGGAATCACCGTTAACGCCGGAAACAGAATCTTTGGAAAGGCGGCAATCAACGGCGTGCGCTGGGCAGCGGAGAGATCTTTTGCCGCGAGCGCTCGTTGAATCACCAGAAAGTCCGTGCACCAATACCCGAACGATAGAACAAAACCCAAACCCGACACGAGGCCCAGCCAGTCGATACCGATTGGATTCTTCGCGCTGCCCGCCAGAGCCCAGAGGTGTCCGAATCCTGCCGGAAGCTGTTGCACCAAGCCTTCCCAACCGCCGACGTTGGCCAGACCGATGATTGTGATCGGCAGCAATCCAAATACGATTAGAAAGAATTGGAGAACTTCATTGTAGATCGAAGAGGTCAACCCACCCAGGATTGTATAAGCCAATACCACACCGGCCGACACCAGTATGGAAGCCGTCATAGACCAATTGAGCAACAGCTTGAACACGATCGCCATGGCGTACATATTGATGCCGGACATAAGAACGGTCATGAGCGCAAAGGAGACTGCATTGAGCGCCCGTGTCGGCTCGTTAAACCGCAGCTTGAGGTACTCAGGGACGCTTCGTATCCGCGAGCCGTAATAGAACGGCATCATGAATACCGACAAGAACAGCATCGCCGGTATCGCTCCGACCCAATAAAAATGAGCGGTCATGATACCGTATTCGGCACCATTGGCTGCCATTCCCATTACTTCGATCGCTCCGAGATTGGCAGACAGAAAGGCCAACCCGGTAATCCAACTCGGAATCGATCGCCCCGATAGAAAGAAGTCTTCACTGTGCACCATCTGCCGCTTTAGAGCGAACCCGATGCCCAGAACAAACACAAAGTAGATCCCGATTATGACGTAGTCAATCAGACCGACGTGCAAGCCAGCGCCCCCCGTATTAAGCCCGCCTGATATCGCTGAAGGCAGCGAACCGTCCTACAAGCACTGGCTTGTCAGCCGCAGATAAGCTCAATCTAATTCAGCAGCGCCGACTCTAGAACTCATCGGGCGAAGGCATATCGCCGCCACCTGAATCTCTTTTGCTGCCAAGCAAACGAAGATTGGTCGCGTTGATATACGGCTTGGCGTGCTTGACTCCGGCATCATCGGTCCAACGGTTGAAGTCCAAACGTCCCTCAACACCGACCAGGCTGCCTTTTCGTACATATTCACCGGCGACTTCGGCTTGACGACCCCAAAGTGTGATGTCGAACCAGTCAGTTTCCTTTTCCTTGGTCGGACGGTTGACCGCCATGCTGAATGTGGTCTTTACCCGCCCGGACTCGAAATAGCGCATCTCTGGATCTTGCCCGGCTCGGCCGACCAGGATTACGGAATTGACCATAACTTTCTCCTTTTCTAATCGAAGACCCGGGATCCTCTTCTGCGGAGGGAGGCTCATCAAAGGCAGCCCCTAACGGAGCTGCCGCCTGCCAGAGTCCGGCGGCGCAGTGTTGCTGTGCAGACATATTTTATACACAATGAACTGATTATGCACGATAATTTTCGTCGGCAGTATCAGCATATCGGTCAACTTGAGCCGATTCTC
>CAZSNX010000040.1:0-16575 GCA_964607945.1 uncultured Candidatus Obscuribacterales bacterium | reverse complement strand
ATAGAAATTGTTGGAACCCTTCTCCGACTCCAATTCATCAGGCACCGAAACGGACTTCATTTTTGCCATGAGCGGCCGAGCCGACGATACCGCCAGCCGCCTCTATGAAGAGTCTGATTTAAGCCGGCAAAACGTCCTCTCAAGAAGAGACAACACCAACAGCCAATCTCCCTCTTCAAAATCCACCACTGAAATTCTCGATGTGATCAATCAGGGAACCGCCTCCTTTCGCCGCTTCGATCAAAACCAAGATGGGTTCTTGAGTTGGAGTGAAATCGACAAGGCAATCCTCGACCCCACTCTGACAGACAAAAATCTCGAGTTCGTGCTCTTGCTCAAGACGGTCGACAACAAGCTCAAACTGACAATGCGCGACACCACAATCGCCGCCGATGAGGGGACGAGTCGCGCAGACCTCAACTATTTTCAAGAAATCATGCGCAAAGGACAGACCAGCCCTGACAACTCGATTGCCGAGCAACTTGTGATCGACGAAGCACTGCGCTGCCACAAGAATGTTCAAACGGCTCTCAAAGACATGACACCGGAGCTGTATAAGAATTCCGAGTCACCGCTGTCCAACATCCGGCCGGAAGCAATCAAGCAAGGGATGGTAGGAGACTGCTACTTCCTTTCCTCGGTTGCCGCCACAGCGCAGTTCGCTCCCGAGTCGATTCTGAAAATGATCGAAGACAACAAGAATGGCACATATACCGTCACCTTCCCAGGGGCACCAAACAACCCAATCACAGTCGACGCACCCACGAGAGCAGAACAAGCTTTCTTTACGAAGGGCTCTCCGGAGGGATTCTGGCCGCTCGTTTTGGAAAAGGCGTATGGTGAGTTCGTCCAGAAAAGCACAGATCGCGACTTCATTCTCGATGCCGACAGTGTCAGCTTGGGCGGATTGCCGGAAAAGGTACTGAAGCTGCTGACCGGCTTGCAAGTCGAAAGCTATATTACCGAAATCACTGCGAAAGGCGAAGTGGAATCCTTGTTGCTCGAAGCAATAAGGGACAAACGTCCGATGGTTGCCGGCACTGACAAAGGTCCGATCGTCGATGAAAACGGACTGGTCGGACAACACGCATACTCAGTTCTGGACTTCGATCCGGAAACCAAAACTGTAACTCTGCGCAACCCGTATGGAAGGCTGGAATCCGTCAAGAATGACAGCGGCGTTGAACTGAAAGGACACACATTTCAAATGCCGCTGGCCGATTTCTGCCGATGCTTCAGCACGCTTTCGATTGTGCAACCTTCCGACCCGGCCCGTCGCAGACCGGCCAAGCAACAGCTTGGATGAGACTCTGCAACAGCCGCTACAACTCCAGCTTATAGCCGACACCATGCACGGTGCGAATGAGAGACGCGGATCCTTCGACATCAATCTTCTGGCGAAGCCGCTTCATGCAACTTCTGATTGCCTCGACCGTTGCATCGGACTCCGAAGCCCAAACACGTTCTAGCAGGCTCTCGGGGCTAAAGACGCGATTGGGATTGCGCATGAGAAATTCGAGAAGAGCAAATTCCTTCCTTTGTAAATGAATCTGTTCGCCGTTGCGCGTGACATTGAAACTTGTCGGATCAACTTCAAGATTTCCAGCCTTTAGCACATTCGAGGTGGTAGCAGAGGACCTTCGCAGTAGCGCTCGAACCCGCGCCGAAAGCTCGCGCATATGAAAAGGCTTGGTCAGATAATCATCAGCACCGGCATCCAACCCGGCTTCCTTTTCACCAATCGCCTTTTTGCCTGTGAGCATTAAAATCGGAGTCTTGCCCCCTCCATCTCGATACTCTTTGCATAACTCGATGCCGGTAACTTCCGGAAGCTCCCAATCGAGAATGAACAGGTCATATTCGAAGAACTGAATCTTCTCCCGCGCATCCCGCCCGTTGGTGGCTATCTCAATCGAATAATGCTCATGTTTGAGCCAATCCTCTGTCATTCCGCAGAGCACCGGATCATCTTCAACAAGCAGAATTTTCGCCATTATTCGCCACTTCACCCGACTGTGAGCAAAAACAAACGCCTTCGCTAAACAGTATAGACTACGCCGACTGCCTTCAGAGATCGGCTTCTTGAGATCCAAAACAATTTTGCCATTTTTTGGTCACAAACATGCCCACTCGTCGCCACGCTAACTGACTAAACTCAGTTTATATGCGGGCACCAAAGCAGCTCCAACTGCGTGGAAGGAATCTCTTAGAAACCATGAATATGAATTGTTGCAGCACCCCCCCCCGATCGACTGCCGCGAGCGACGCACATTCAGTTGCAAACAGCACGTCGGAGCAGCCTTGCCGAAACCTCCTGGTAGAACTGATCGCACAATCATTGCAGAAGCTTCTGCAAGATGCGTTGGAAGCCGAGGCCGACGATTTCATCGCCAAATACTGGGAAATCAGAGACGATCAAGGCAGAAGACGGTTCGTCCGCAATGGCTACGTTCCAGCCAGAGTTATTCAAACCCAAATGGGACAGGTAAAAATCGCCGCGCCGCGAGTCCGCGATCTGCGCCGGAATGTCTCCTTCTCATCGATGTTACTGCCCCGCTATTCTCGCAGACTCCAAATTTCCGACGAGTATAGCAATTGGCTTCTATTGCATGGCTTGTCGCAAGGCAACTTACTTCCGGCACTGCATTTGATACTAGGTGAGGGGGCCTCTGCCCTCACTGACGGTATCACACAAAGACTGCAAGAGCGCTGGTCGAAAGACTTGTCACAGAGAAAATCTCGCTCGCTGTCAGGAATACACTACAGCTGCTTGCAAGCTGAATGCATCTCGCTTTCGGCGGATCAAACCGAAGCAGAAGGCTGTCTGCTGTTGCTTGTGGGTGCCACTACAGCCGGTGACGTGGATCTTTTGGAGATATCTTTTGTTGACTCCGAGGCCGAACAAGTCTGGAGCGATGTCTTGGCCGGACTTCAAAAGCGCGGACTTGCAATGCTGCCACCCCCGAACTCAAACCAAAGCAGTGCTCTACGTTCAGCTCTCTCAAAAGCCGGCTTTTAGCAGTCACGGGCTGCTTGTGACAATTGTCAACTTTTTCCGCCTGGATCGTGCTGCAAACCGGTATTTTCAAATGCAACACAAGATTTGACAGATATCTAAATTTTATGTATGTCTAGTCTTAAGGAGTTTAATACAGTTACTGAAGTAACTCGTCTTTTCGCCGGGGGAGACAACAGCTTCAGTCAGCGAGTTGGAGCGTCCAATTCGTCAGGGGGGAATCCGGTGCTGAGTCCTAGCGTTCGACGGCAAGAGAGTTCGCACTCTCGGGGCAAGGGTATGCTTGCCCCCGTAAACCGCTTGCCTGGAGTTCGCAGTTTAAACTTCGTGCGATTGCTGTGCGCTTTGCTCGTTATCCAATTAATCTGCCCGCCATATGTATGGGCTCAAACAGCACCAACCGATGCCAGTGGAGTCAACGCCGCCCAGACTGCTCAAACCGTTCCGGTTCCACAGAACCTCGACCTGGGTTCGACCGACAGAAACATAGCCGCCAGCACAATCAACAACTTCCAGTCCGCAAACATCAGCGTCGGTGGCAACAACATCACCGTCAATCACGGCGACATGGTGACTGCGGCAGAAGCGATCGCCATCACCCAAGTTTTGTCATCCGGACAACAACTCATTCAGCTGGGTGCTTTAGGCAATGCTGTCGGAGGGTCATTTCAGCTCAACCAGAGCTTAAACTCAGCAATTTCTAATCTGGTAGTTCCTAATGGAGTGACTGCAATTCATGACTTCGCCGCATCTTCTACGCTAAACCTGACCGGCAATTTAATCAATTCCGGACAGTTTTACGCGGTTTCTACCAACCAGCAAATAACCAATGCCATTGTGAGCGGCTCCAATATTTTCAACAACCAGGGCGCTCTTCTGACTTCAATCTTGCCTAATGGTGGGCTGCCCGGAATCACCGGCGCTATCTCGAACTTGAGCTTAACCCTCAATGCCATTAACAGCATCGTCAACGCGGGCATTATCAGCAGCGCCGCCAATCTCACTGCCACGGCCGGCGGTTCGATCGTCAATGCCTTACCGACCGGAGTGACCGGCATCAGCCCGATTATGCAAGCAATGAACTCGGTCAACCTCCAAGCGGCGTCAATAGTCAACCAGGGCATGATCGCCGCCCAGCTCGGCAACGTCAACGCAGCTACGGCAGCGCTCAACAACGCCGGCATCATGCAGGCGCTGGCGGGCAATGTTCAGATTCAAAATTTCTTGGGCAACACCTTGTCGGTGAATAACGCGATGGGCACAATCAGGGCACATGACAAAGTTTTGTTCGAGACTCTTGCCACAACTTTTGACAGCCAGCACAACATCTTGTCCAAAGCACAGCTATCACTCACAGGCGGGGATGTCACAGCCAGACTGATTGACTTTCGGAGCCCCGAAGGCAAGTTGACCATCGACACCAACAGCTTGAACGGCGGGGTCAATATATCGACAGGTGAAATAAATATCGCGGTAGCGAAAGGCGATCTGGCCATCGAGAAGTTTGAAGTTACAGGTGATCCGGTGATTTATGTTCAATCCGGTTCTTATACACACATTGGAGATATAGGAACTAACGGTAACATTCTGTCGATCTCCGCACCAGCCGGCAGCATCTCAATCACAGGCAACATCAACACAAGCCCTCTTATGACTTCCGGAAATGGCGGAGATGTCGTCCTGGTAGCCGAACAAACTCTCACTGTCACCGGCAACATCGCCACTTCAGGTTTGAACGGCAACGGCGGACAAGTATTGCTGAGCGCGAACAACACCGGTGACAATCCGGCGGCGATTTCAGTCGGCAATATCGACACGCGCGGCATTCGCAGCGGCAACGTCACGATCGTGCATACAGGGCTGAGCGGCTCAACCACAATCGGCTCAATCGATACGAGCTCGACCGCTGCCGATGGTCATGCCGGAGGCATCGCAGTGAGCGCGCCGCTCGCGATAGACATCGGCACCAGCGTCAACAACGGAGCGGTTTTGGCCAGCAAAGGTGCCGGAGCGCTGCAAAGCGGAGGCATCTTTATCTCGAGCGGGCTGGCTTCGGGCACTGGCATCAACATCGGCTCGACAAGCAACTCATCGCCGATCGACACAGGTTCCGATGCGAGCGTCGTCCTTTTGGCACGCAGCAACATTCGCCTGGGATCGGCACCGTTGTTCACAGGACAAACTCCTAGCCCGGCAGGACAAGGCGGCCTAGGTATCTTTGCCGGAGTCAACGCTCTGGTCGGCGGTGGAGGTTTCACTGCCTTTTCTGGTTTTCCGACCTCGGGAGACTCCAACAACTACAGCTTTCTGATTACACCACAGGCTATTCCCAGTTTCACTAATGGAACGGATACATTCAAATTGGCACCGGGCGGCTTCACTGCCGTCAGCAATGTGCCAGGCATAACCGCAAATCTGAACACTTCGGGCAACATCTCGGTCGATACCAACGGAGACAGCCACCTTTTGGTACCGTTGACTTTTCCTCGATTGACTGTCGGGGGAAATGTAACCGGACTGCAGGATGCTGAAACTGGTAATGCCGCCTCTATCGTAATGATCTCTCACGAGACCTTGACTCTAGCGACCGGAGCTGCAGGCAATAAGATCAGCACCCAAGCCACTGCCGGCGTCCTGCATGCTCAGTCCGGCGACGTAGTACTGTTGGCAGCAGCCGGAGCCGGAAGCAACGGCGTGCTGCTCGGTCACGCTTCAAACCCGCTGACAGATCCAATCATCCTGGCCGGCAATCGAGCGAACTCTGTTTCCGCTCAGGGCGGAAGTATTCTCGTCGCTGAAGCAATCGGCAACTTGATCGCCCGCGGCAGTGTGATCTCCAGCAGCACCGGCGACCGACATGCTGGATCGATTTCACTGGTAGCACCGTTTGTACCTACGATTGCCGGCACAGTCTTGTCTGCCGGCAATGTCTACGCTGACAACATTTTAGTCGGTGGCAGTTCCGCCAACGGGGGCACTATCGGGCTGTACTCCGGCAGCAACTTGAGCGTTCTGGAAATCGACACCAGCGCCTCCGGTGTCGGACGCAAGGCTGGCGACATATTCATCGCAGCTGACAATACGCAGCGCGGAACGACCAACGGTCCCGGCATCGTGACCGCTGGCAACATTACTGCAGCAGGACTCAACAACGCATCCGGCGGCAACGTATTAATCGACAGCGGCAGCCAGCAATTCAATCTCGGCTCAATCGTCACCCGCTCGACTACCGGTACAAATATTGCCAGTTACAACAATGACACTGGCGCAGGTGCAGCCGGCACACTTCTGTTCACTACGAATGCCTTGCACGGCAACGAATTTTCAGGTTCGTTCAATCGCGTAATTCTTCCGCTTGAAAGGGGCCAGGGATCAGTTCTCGATTCACCCACTATAAATTTCTCCCCGGCTTCAACGATTCTGGTCGACGGCACTAACGCTCAATCAACAAGCAGAGTTTCGTTAACGCTTGGTACAACAACTGTGCTCGGCGACATCTCCACTCAAAATCTCGGTGCCGGTCCAGCCGGCAAGGTCTTGATAACGGCCTCTAATTCTGGGCTTGCAATGGGCAAAATTGTTACCAACGCAGCCAACAGTAACGCCGGCAGCATCTACATGAGTGTAGGCGGCACAGGCAGCTTGAACCTCGGCAGCCTGGAGGCGATCGGCAATGCTAGCGGCAACTTGGGCGGGGATATTTACTTAAAGTCCTCCGGCGGAAGCATATTGGTCGCCGCGATGGACACCTCCGGCAGCTCAGGAGCGGACGCGGGCAACATTCAAATTAGCGCCGCCTCCAACATAAATATGGGCGGCAGCACCTACGGCATCAAAGCAAACGGGCAGACTCAAGGCGGCCGCGTAATGCTCGCGGCCGGTCAAGCCGTAGTAAAAAATTCCGGTTCCACAAGCAGTATCTCCACCAGCTCCTTTTCCGGCGCAGGCGGAGATGTGTACATTACAGCTGCCGGCAACGACGGAACCGATTCAATAAAGCTGGACTCAATCGACACCTCCGGTTCGCAATCAGGCGGTACAGTTACTGTCATCTCACTCGATGCGGATGTATCACCCAAGCCTGTGACTCTCGGTTCAATCACATCTCAGGCTTCCGGCTCGACCGGCAGTGGCGGCTCAGTAGCAATCGCAAGCACTGGCGCGCTAACTTTGTCGGGCTCGATAAACACTACGAACACCAGCGTTTTGCCAGCCGCAGGAGCCAGGTCGGGCTCGGCCTTCCTATCTTCGGGAGTTTCAATTACTCAAACAGGGGTAGTTGTCAACGCGGCAAATGGCTCTGACTCCGGCACTGCAATCCTTGTCTCCTCCGGCGCAATCTCATCGCCTGCCCCAATCGCGGCTGCCGGCAAATCCAGAGTTGAACAGAACTATGTAGCTTCGATGAGCAGCATCAGCGTCAACAATGCCACTATAAAGATAGAGATCAAACCAACAGCAATCACCAATTACAACCCACACGGATTCAGCTCAATCTCGGTGACCGGCAGCTCCGGAGTGCTGCAGATAGATACCGGCGGAGACAGCCACCTGATCGCCCCGGTGCTCTCACTGGCGACCACTACGATTACGGCCGGCAACACTTTCAGCCCAGGAGGCTCATTCGCACTGGCCTCACGCAGCACGCTGACTGTCAATGGCAATATCAATGCTACCGGCACAACCGCCGCCGGCGATGTAAAACTCGTCTCTTTGACCGGTAACATCAGTTTTAGCTCATCGGTCGGAGATGCAATCATCAACTCCTCCGCCTCCGATCTCAATGGCATCGGCGGCAACATCTATGTCTATGCGCCGGTCGGAACGTTTACGATGGGAGCATCCGGTGGCGCCTCCGCTTCCAGAAATCTCGCCGCCACCGGTCAGCTGCGAGCCGGCTCAATCAATCTTCTGACTGGTTCGAACATCAGCTTCACTGACGCCATCGACACTACTTCAGCCGGTCGAGCTGGCAATGTATTTATGTCCGTGCTCAACGGCAACATCGTTTTCAACGGCACCGGCGTGGTAAGCCCCTGGCGCTTTGTCGATGCTCAAAGCACGACCGGCTCAGGCGGTAATGTCACACTGGCAATCGGTCAGTCGGTATTGCCAGGCTCCGGCAATGGCGATGCCGGACTTTATGCCACTGTCGGGTGCTGCGACGAACGTTCGATCAATACATCATCAGTCAGTGGAAATGCCGGCGACATCAGATTGCGAGTCATTTCCGGAGCAACCGGTAGCTTTGGCACGTCCTCGACTGCAAACTTCATTCAATTCATAGCCAGCTCCTCTACCGGCAACGGCGGCAAGGTAACAGTCGATGCCGGAGGCAGGATGAACACGAATTGGACATTCAATGCATCCGGTCGCAACGGTGGAGCGATCAATATTCATTCCGATTTTCAAATGGCAATTACTGGGGCTGTCATATCAAATTCGCTGTCCGGTCTGACTACTTCGGACGTATCACTTGTCGGAACAGCAGGCAACATCACTCTAAACTCATCGTTCGGCTCAATCACAACCGCACTATTGCAATCCGCAGGTGGATTCTATGGTGGCAACATCAATGTCACTACTCCGCTTGGAAGTATTGCAGTCACTACAAATGGATCGAGTTTCACGGTAGTCGACACACATGCAATCCTGACCGGCGGCAATATATATATGTACAGCGGCGGCGATCTTTCTTTCTCCCGCGCACTCAATACCCAGGGCAGCAGAGACGGCGGCAATGTAAACCTCATTGCTTTGAACGGCAACATCATCTTCAGTGACACCGGTGTTGCCAGCCCCTGGTCCTTCGTAAATGCAAGCAGCGTTTATGGAACCGGCGGAGATATCTCGCTGCAGATCGGTCATTCCTTTTTCTACAACTCCAATCTTGCTCAAGCATTGCAAGGCAACGGTGGTGCGGGAGTTCTTACAAACACCGGTTGCTGCGATGAGCGATCGCTCAAAACTGATTCCGCCTCTGGCGACGCCGGCAATATTTCCATCAACCTCAAGAGCGGGCCGCTCGGCTATTTTGGAACAGCGAGCTCCGACAGAAGCTTCTTCCTCTTGCGTGCGACATCAACATCAGGCAACGGCGGAAATGTTTCTATCACTTCGTCCGGCGGAACAGCCCAAACACATTATGCTGTTTCGACCACAGGGGTAAACGGCGGCAGCATCTCCATCAACACAACCGGCTCATTCTCCACCGGTCAATATCTGCAATCCAACGCATCAACAGGAGTCGCTGGCAACATATCGGTCACCGCGTCATCTATCCCGAACATCGGATCAATCTTTGCTACCAGTGCAAAATTTGGTGGTGCAGTCAATCTCAATGCCACCAACGGCTCGATCAGCCTCGGCAACAGTGGAAGTCCCAAGTTCACTTCGATCGACACTTCAGCACCAATCAAGGCTGGTTCAGTTACTTTGACAGCGACTGCCGGTATCAATTTTGCCCGCGCCATCGACACATCCTCAACTAACCTCGGCGGCAATGTATCGCTGTCCGTCACCGGCACCGGCAACATAACCTTCAATGACACCGGCTCCGCCTCACCGTGGTATTTCATCAACACTCAAGGCACAAATGTCGGTGGCGGTAACATATCTCTGTTCATCAATCAGTCGAGCGTGCCTGGTTCCGGCAACGGCAACGCTGGACTGGTTGCACTGACCGGTTGCTGCGACGAACGCTCGTTTAACGCTTCCTCGACATCCGGCGCAGGCGGAAACATCACCGTAAATATTCTGAACGGACCGTCCGGACGCCTGGGGACATCTACCTCTGCAAACGTCATTCAGTTCATATCCAATTCGGTTGCCGGCAACGCCGGCAATATCTCCGTCAACGTCGGCGGCAATACACTAGCGGATTGGTCATTCCAAGCCAACGGCTTGAATGCCGGCAACATCGCTTTCAACTCGGGTGGGTCAATTGCAAACGGCAGCGGCACGATGCAGGCCAACTCATCAAATGGCAATGCCGGTAACATACTTGTATCTGCTTCCGGAGCTATTTCGACCGGTTGGATACAAGCATTGGGTGCCGGCGGAGCCGGCGGCAATATCGCAGTTACATCTAATACCGGTGCAGTTTCATTTTCAAGCAGGGTAGGTGGTCCGCTCTTCTCTTCGCTCTCTGCCACCGGTACTACCGCCGGCGGGCAAGTCCTGGTAACGGCCAACGGCGGCATTTCAATGCCCGGCAACATCAATGTATCATCCAGCGCCGGACGCGGCGGCAATGTTCTGCTAACCGCCTTCGGCTCGAATTCACCGATCAGCATCGAAGAAGACGGCAGCTTCAACGTGGACGCTCGCGGATTCACCGCCGGCGGCTCCATCTCGATAATCTCCACCGGCACACCAACATTTGTAAGCGCCAACCTTGGACGCCAGGTATCAGCCGCTGCCACCGGAGCCGGAGGCAACGGTGGTTCGGTTTTCATATCGACCGGAACATCTACTACTTACAGAGTCAACCCGACCATTACGGGCGGAGCCGGTGGCACCAACGGTATCGCTATCATAATGTCCCAGGGAGTTCTGCAAGTAAACAGCGGTACGAATGTGAGCTCACCGACCTTCGCTTCCGGCATTGGAATCTATCCCAACACACCTGCACCTGGCTCCGGTGGAACATTCTCGGCAGCCGATATCGTATCCGGTCAAAATTACACTGTCTCTGTTACGGCCAACTCCACGCGTCCTCAGATACTCAACAACACAACTTCTGCTGCCTTCAATCTGCCGGCTGGCTCGCTGGCCGCTTTCTCATCCTTTAATATAGGCTCCGGCTCACTGACATTCTCCACTCCCTCAAGTAACTTCCTGGCACCGCTTGCCGTCGGCGGTTCGGTTACCGTCAACTCCACCACCGGCAACGGTACATCGCCAGTTGCAATCGTTTCCAACAATGGGATTACGATTGCTTCAACCATCAACAATTCAAACCCATCTGCTTCATCGACACCAGTTATTCTGTTTGCCGGCGGTCAAGTCAGCATCAGTGGCGGTATCAATACAGTCTCCGGTAACGGTAATTCGGCCAATGTTACCGTTGTCGGCTCATCCATCCTTATAGATGGATCGGCCGCATCGGGAAATCTAAATGCGACTATCGACACCTCCAACGCGTCCGCTACCGGAATGGGTGGGTCGATTCTGTTGGGAGCCAAACAGACGCTGACCGTAGGCAACTGGACCGGATTAACCTTGAACTCAAATGGCAGCCTCTATAGCTACGCCAAGAACTCAGCATCGAACACATACACGGCCGGCTCGCTCAATTTAATGGCTGGACAACAGATACTCAGCAAAGATCTGGTTGCCGGTGGTCTCAACTCAGCAAATGGCGGCTCGCTCAATGTTTCATCGGCAACCTCTTTGAAGGTAGGCACGGTGTCCAACCGCTCGACAACCGGTCTTACCAGCGCCATCCTCCTTACTTACGGCAATGATTCCGGCACAGGCGCTACACGCAATTTGAGGCTGTCCGGATCACTGACCTTGCTGGCAGGATCAAGTCTCTTGACCGACTCGAACAACAGCCTCAGAACATCAACCATCAAAATCAGTCTGGCCAATTCTTCTCCGGCGCCCGGGCAGATTGTCACACGCAACGCCGGCGGTATCGCCGGTAATATCGTTGTGCAAAGCTCCGACTCGGCGGGTCTGAATCTCGACAGCGTGCTGGCAACTTCCGATGTAAACAATAGTGGCGCAGTGATGCTCGAGAATTCAGCCGGTGCAGTTACGCTGAGTTCGAATATCAGAACATCCACAGCCGGCAGCAACGCATCATCCGGAATGATCGTGATTGACGCCGCAACCGGATTGAACGCCTCGTTGCAGAACTTTGTCACCGCTACCACCGCCCTTAACTCCAATCCAGGAGCTGTCATATTGGTGTCCCGAACCGGCACCGCTTCGGTCAAATCCATAGACGCATCCAGCACCGGCACAACCGGTGGCTCAGTTTATATCTACGCACCGAACATAAATCTAGCCGGCGAAACTTCCTTGTCCTCTGGCATCTCGCTAGACGTGTCGTCGGCTACAACTCTAGGCGGATCTATTTCACTTTCCACGACGTCTAGCAACAACTTCGTGATCGGATACGGCGGCAGCCCGCCGGTTATACCCAACGGAACATTCGCAATGCTCAAGGCCAACGGTACCTCTGGCGGAAGCATATCAGTCAGACTCTTCGACCGTAGCGCCAACTTGATTGTCAACAACACTTCCAACTTAAACGTAGCAGCTTCCACTTCCGCCGGCGGAGCGATCACTTTGTACGGCGGCAATGTAAGTATTCTGGCCGGCGTGCTATCAGCAAATGGCAGCAACGGCGTAGGGGGCACCATCTCATTGACCGCGCATCGCTCCAACCTGGCCGGTCAAATCACATCGGCAGGCAATATCGTAGCCACTTCCGCAAATGGAGCCGGAGGGAGCATTACTCTTTCCACCAGCGGATCAATCAATCTTCCGGCCGTATCCACCAATGGGTTGACCGGCGGCGGCACAATAAATATGTTGGCGGAGTATCAATCAGTCGATTTATCCAGCGTTACTGCGAACACAAGTTCAGGCAACGGCGGGGTAGTTAACATTACCTCGGGCACCAATACCACCGT
The DNA here is from genome assembly GCA_964607945.1 of uncultured Candidatus Obscuribacterales bacterium. Taxonomy (GTDB): domain Bacteria; phylum Cyanobacteriota; class Vampirovibrionia; order Obscuribacterales; family Obscuribacteraceae; genus JAGVKB01. Next base: position 3,912 of record CAZSNX010000040.1, on the reverse strand, counting down.
TGCCAATGGAATGAGTGGTACATCAGTAACCGGACGAGCCGGCACATTCACAATTGAATCAACCGGCGCGTCAGTGATCGTTCAAGGCTTCACCGCCAATTTGAATCAGTCGGCAATCGATCTCTCTGCCGGCACCGCCCTCGGTACCGGCGGTCTGGCTACCATTCGAGCCTTCAACAACATCTCAGTCACCTCACCTTCCGGTGGCAATCTCGATATCTCAGGTGCGGTCGGAGGCATCGCCAGCTTAACTGCAACGACCGGTTCGATCACCTTCATGGACGGATCGTCCAATCGAGGCAAGTTAGTCGGCACCGCCAACGGTATTGACAATACGGCCGGCAGCTTCACTCTCTCATCTCGAACCGGCATCACATTAGGCGACGTCAACATCAACGGCATCAATTCCGCCAGCGCCGGTACGTTGACCATTCCAGTCACCGGATTTACCGGTGGTCAAGGCGGCAATATCTCCATCGCTAATATATTTGCCTCCGGTTTTGCAAACATCGGCGTAGGCGGAGACATCAACGGCATCTCCAACGCCGGTATCATCTCAATCACGACTACATCCGGCACAATTTCAATCAATTCCATCGCTGCCGACGCAGTCGGGCTTGGCGTCGGCTCCGGATCTCGTGGCGCAGCAGTAGCGCTGACCGCCACCGGCGATATCTCCTTGTTGTCCGCAGTCAATATGCGAGGCCTCAATGGTGCAAATGCCGGCACAATTTCCGCCAACTCGTCGGCGGGCAACATAACCTTCGGCTCTCTCCTCAATCTCTCAGCTGACAACTCTTCTTCACAAGGATTCGGCGGCTTTGCAAATATCAACTCACAGATCGGTTCGATAACACTTTCCGGTCCGGTATCGGCTAGCGGAGTCGGGCAAAACTCCTTCGCCGGCATCTTGCAGTTCTCAGCTGCCACAACAATTACCGCAGCAGCCTCTGTCACCGCTCAAGGATTGCAAGGTACACCACCGGCTTCCGGCTTTGCCCAGGGAGGGCGGATCGGATTCGTCACTACGAGCAGTACCGGCGGCATCTCTTTTGGTCCCACTGCAACACTCAACGTTTCGTCAAACGGCAATTCCGCCGGTGGCATTACACTCTCATCGGCAGGCGCTGCCGGCATCTCACTTGCCACCGACATTATCGCCAATGCAGCCGGCTCCGGCTACTCCGCCGGGTCAGTCTTCATTACAGCTTCTAACGGTGGCGTGAATGTTGCGTCTGTCGACGCCGGCGGGCTATCAGGCTCTTCCGGCGGCACAACGTTTATCTCTGCCACCGGCAATCTCTCTGCCGGCTCCGCCTCGGGAGTTCAAGGCATCAATACATCCGGCACCGCCGGCGGCTCAATCACCCTGCATTCGAATCAAGCCGTTCTTACCAATCCGGCCTCCTCCCTAAATCTCAATTCATCCGGTTCTGCCAGTGAAGGAGGCAACGTCTATGTCACATCAGCCGGCAATAACGGTACTACTTCTGTTAATGTCGGCAATATCAATTCCTCCGGTGTGTCGGACGCCGGCGAAGTATTAGTCGTATCGCTCGATACAGCCTTGAAGCCGGTCAACATCGGCGCAATCAACTCCACTGCTTCCGGTGCAGCTGGCACAGCCGGCTCCATCTCCGTCGCCGCGCTTGGCCAACTCAGTGTCTCCGGACTAATCGACAGCCGAAACACCGCTGCGGCAGCATCGCCTCCGGCACGCTCCGGCTCGGTCTTCCTCTCATCCGGCTTCGGCTCCTTGCCGGCCGACGTGTCGATCACTCATTCCGGGATCAACTTCACCAACACAAACGGCTCTGCCAACGGTCAAGCCGTATTAATCGGCTCCCACTTAATTAACGGTCCGGCACTTGACCCATCAGCTGGTGTCTTCCAGAACTATGTTGCAGCGTTTTCGACTATCAACGTCACAGCCAGTACGACGTTTACAATAACGGTCACACCGACTGCAACACCTATCAATTACAATCCGCAAGGATTCAATACGATCGCCTGGACAACATCATGCTGTACCTTCGGCTCGCTGCAAATGAATACCGGCAGCAATCCGTACTTGATAGTTCCAATCCTCTCCAAATCGACGGCAACATTTAACTTCGGCACTACAGTCAACACCAGCTCCGCCGACACATTCACAGTAATCGCCCGCGACGGGCTGACGGTCAACGGCAACGTCGGGACACCCGGTTCTACTGCCGGCGGCAATGTCTTGCTAGCTTCGCTTACAGGCAACATCAACTTCACTTCCACCATCGGTGATGCTCTCATCTATACAAACGGCACCGGTCCTGCCGCTTCCGGAGGAGCAGTGTCATTGCTCACGCCTTCCGGCTCCATGTCCTTTGGTAACTCAGGCAGCGGCTCCGCATTCCTGAATATGAACACATCCGGAGCACTGTCCGGCGGAGATATATCAGCGATCGCCCGCTCGGGAATCAGTTTCAGCCGGGCAATTAGCACGTCCTCCAGCGGCAATGGTGGTGCGGTAGACCTGTCAGTAGCTTTCGGAAACATTACCTTCAACAACACCGGTGTCGCATCACCCTGGCGTTTCATAGATACAAGCGGCACCACCGGCGCAGGGGGCAACATCTCGGTTGCAATCGGGCAGTCAGTTCTCGATCCATCCGGCAACGGCAACGCCGGACTAATTGGCACAAACGGCTGCTGCGACGAACGGTCATTTAATACTTCATCCACTTCAGGCAATGCCGGCAATATCTCCCTCAACATCATTTCCGGACCGACCGGCGGATTCGGCACGTCTACAACACCAAACTTCATTCAATTCATTGCCAATTCGAGCACCGGAAATGCCGGCACCATCACCGCCAAGGTCGGTGGCGCTATCAACGCGGCCTGGGCATTCTCAGCTTCCGGTGCCGGCGGCGGAGATATCTCAATTTACTCAGGCTCCACGATAGCACTGACTGGCAACATCTCGAGCGCAGCTACACTCAATAGCGCCGGCGATGTCAGAATCACCTCCCATTCCAGCTCGATCGCATTACCGTCAATTCAAACAAATGGCGGGCTGTACGGAGGGGATATAATGCTGCTGGCTCCGAATTCGACGATTACTCTTAACGGCAACGGCATCAACTTCTCCAACATCTCCTCTTTTGCTTCGATTGAAGCGGGAGACGTCACAATCAGAGCCGGCTCGAATCTCACCTTCTCGCGTGCAATCGATACTCGATCGACTCGCAACGGCGGTAATGTTGAACTGACTGTCACCACCGGCAATATCTATTTCAACAATACCGGAGTCGGCTCACCCTGGCGGTTTATTGATACCCGAGGCGATACCGGTGCCGGCGGCAATATTGAAGTGACTGTCGGTCAGTCAGTTCTGCCGCTGTCAGGCAACGGCTCTGCCGGTCTGGTCGGCACTACCGGTTGCTGCGACGAGCGTTCTTTCAATACGTCTTCTGTCTCCGGCAATGCCGGCAATATCACCATCAATATATTGGATGGTCCGACCGGATTCTTCGGATCTGACAACACCGCCAACGTCATTCAACTGATCGCCAATTCGACAACAGGCAACGCCGGCAACGTCTCCATCAACGTCGGCGGCTCCATTCACACCAACTGGTCTATTTTTGCCTCCGGCGCCAACGGCGGCAATATCTCCATCAATACGACTCCTTCCTTCTTTACCTCCGGCGATGTCTACATCTCCGGTCCGATTCAAGCCAACGCGTCTACCGGTCGCGCCGGCTCCGTCTATGTCGATGCTCCATCCATCTCCAATATCGGCTATATCACTGCCACCGGTGGCGCCTTCGGCGGCAACGTCGCACTCAACGCCTCCAACGGCTCCATCTTCATCGGCAACAGCGGCAGCCCCAAATTCATCTCCATCGATACTTCCGCCCTTACAAAAGCAGG
>CAZSNX010000039.1:0-16645 GCA_964607945.1 uncultured Candidatus Obscuribacterales bacterium | reverse complement strand
CTCCTAGTCGATTGATAATTTAACGCCACGACTGCCGCTACGCAGGGTCGCGCGCGCCACGGTCAAGGCCAGCACGTCTCTGGCTCCGGCCGAGAGGATTGCACGAGCAGCCTCCGCCAACGTGGCGCCAGAAGTACAAACATCATCGACAAGCACGACCGTCAGGTTATCTACACGGCGTCGATCGCCTCTGAATGCTCCTTGAAGATTGCTTAGGCGCTCTGCTTTCCCGAGTCCGGGTTGAGCGGAAGTCTCCCTTATTCGCAAAAGTGCGCGACTGTCAGCTCTTAGTCCAAGTGTCTTCGCCAACCGACGGGTCAAGAGTTCTGCTTGATTGAATCCACGCACTCTTTGCCGTTTTCTGTGAAGCGGCACCGGCACCAGCACGAAAGCCCGACCGTCTAATTCTTCACCAAGCAAGCTCCATGCACGTTGCAGCAATAGAGCAAGATCAAAGGCAATCGACCGATCGTCGTCATATTTCAGTCGATAAACCAATCTCTTTAGCTGTCCGGTGTAAAGCGTTCCGCTTGCCACCTTGAGTGCAGACTCCTGTGACAGTGGCAACATCTGCACGGAGGGTCTTTCCGCTAGAATAGGCAACCAACATCTGCGGCAAACAGTTCGGCAGGCTTCCGGTACAATCCCGACAGTTGGCTCGAACGGCTGCCGGCAGATGCGACAACGTTCCTGAAACAGCAGATTTGCCAATCCTTCAAATAGCAGTCTGTTAGCAGTTTGAATGCTTGCGATCATTTATTATTGTCCAATCATTCTTGTCCAACCCACTTGTCCAACTTACCAGCCTGACCGGCATTGAGTCGACGACATTTGCTGTTCGGCCCACTCAGGGCGGTTCCAATTAATAAGACGAACTGAACCGCCGCTGAGTTCAACTGCGGACACACAAACCTCAACACGCCGCCGGCATGCACGCTTATCACGGCCGCTGGGACACAGTTTCAGTTCAAAAGAATGATTGGGGCGAGTCTCTAATTCGGCAGGACGGTTACTTCCTCTACTACCGGGGTGTATGCAGAGCCGTCTTTTACCTTTTGAATAACCATAATGTAGCGAATGTGGAACGGCTGGCTAGCCCGACCTTTCGGCGAGGTCTTAATCAGCGCCCCTTTTACATCAACTGGAATCTTTCCTTCCTTAACCTCACCCTGTAAGGATGAATCCATCTGCAAGGATATGTCTGTTGCGGCCTTCTCCAAAGCAAGAGCCGACTTTGTGGCGTCGTCTACGCTTCGCTCCAACAAACCTTGTTGCTCGAGTTTGGATATGGCAGCCGGAGAAATTTCGCCGCTGGTGTGAAGGTCGTTGGTGTGCTTGGCTAGAGTCTTTCTGTCCTTTTCGAACAACTTGATAGTCAGCCGCCTTCCCAAGGCCTCGCAAGCATCCTTGGATGACATGGTATTTTGCGAGCTCTGGCTGGAATCAGTGGATTGATTAGTTCCCGAACAACCAGTCAAGCCAGCGGTCAAGGACAAGGAAACAAATGCGAGCAGTCCAGCCGACACTAAAGACCTCAAGTTCTGGCTTGGCACCAGAGATTTCATTGCTGTTGGTTGCACGATTGTTGCTACTCCTGGAGGTTTGGTGGAACTGATTTAACTGACAGTTTGCCTGCGCTCGTCAGACAGTATACCCAGTTAAGTACTAATTAATAGCCCCTTTACCACTAGCCGCCTGGTTTACTATCAGTCTTGACAGCGGACTGCCATCGCAAAATGCAACTGTTACAGCAAGAGTCAAACCTTCGTTTCAAATTTACCTGGTTAGTCAGCGCCAGGGCGGATTTGTCATTTTTCCTGCTGCCGGTTTTAGCGGCCGCCGGACTCTACTTGCTCCTGCAGAATCCTGCCGTTGCCAGATCTGCGGTCCTCAGCCTGCTTATCTTGCAGGGACTGGGAAGCGGTCCTTTCCACATCGGAAATACCTGGTTTCAACTTGAAAACAAGATACTCTCAAACCACATTCTGGGAACCGGATATCGACGCATATCGCTAATTCTGGGGCTCCTGGCGATAGTTGTGCTCAGCTGCTGGGCAATGTATTACGTTCCACAGCTGATTACCGCTCTCTTCATGGCAACATCAATTCATCATATGCTTAGGCAGAACGCCGGAATTTTGCTGCTCTACCACAATCACGGTCAGGAATGTGTTGTTTCAAAACCGCTGGAAGCAAGTACTCTACACAAAGCGACCTGGCTCTTTGCTCTTCTTTATTTGACCAGATTCGAGCCCGAAGGCAGTTGGCAACACTGGCTGGTATTAAGCGCCTCCATAGCAATGTCCTTCGCGCTGTTAGTTTCGATTAAAAGCTACATTTCCGATTTGCTCGACCAAGCAAAAACAGGGCTGCCAATCAACTGCTCCGCTTTGCTATTTTGGGCCGTGTCAATTGTATTTTTCAGCCCGATCGCCTTTCTTGGTAAGGACTACAATCAAGCCTTGCTGATACCACTGGTAATGCACTGGTGTCAATACATCGCAATCAACTGGATAATCGCCAGCAGGCGGCAGGCAGCCAGCGGATCAAAATCCCCCGTATTTGCGAAGTTTACTTTGATCTCCTTACTGGCTACTGTGTTAGTTCTATCGATCGGATATGCAAATGCTTCAATAATTGCCAACGGCTGGCTAAGCAGGGTCGCCGCTGGACTGTTAATCGGTATAAGTTTCATTCATTATTTGCAAGACGCTTATCTCTGGAGATTCAGAGATCCGGTAATCAGGCAGCACTTTCTGCCTTATCTAAAACCGAACTCCGCAAGTGAAAGCATTTACTCTCGACAACCCGGTACGGAGCGCGAAGCCAGTCCAGCACTGAGGTAGTCAACACACGTCCGATCTAAGCTTCGAGCGCCTGACATCCGCATTGGCACGCAATTCCGTCGCGTTGACAAACTAATTGGGCAGGCAAGTATACTAGGGCAGATTTGGATCTGGAGGTGTGCATGTACGGTCGTGTTCTGTTTTCGACTCTCGGAATCCTGCTTGTCTGCACCGCTGCCGCCTTCGCCGGGCAGGTCATTCCCACAACACCGACAGCCGCAGCTGCTGCGCCGCCCGGAGCACCGGAAGTCGATGCCGGCATGCTGGCGATACTTGGCACGGCCGCTTCAGCCGGAATCATCGCCTTCAAGAACAAGTTAAAGCGCAATTCGTAATCGCAGACAACGGCTACCCGCGCCGGCACCTGTTAATCAGTGAGTCAGCCCACACTTCAGCCGCCGCTCTTTGATTTCAGCATGCTCGAGCCCAGCCAATCGATAACTCCTTCACATGCGGCAACTCTCGTTAGAAGTGTTGCGGAGAGTCCTTGCGTTTCCAGCTGGAGCGGCTTGCGTCTATGGCTCTTGCTTTGGTGTATCACCGGTCTTGTACTCGCGCTCGAGGTTGGGAGCAGCTGGCTGCAATTTCTTGGCCGCCGCTCTTTGAGCGACAATCTAATTCCAATCCTGTCTGTAGGCATCCTTGCGTGGTGCGCTCGAAACTATCTAAAGTCGGCGCCTGCTCCGCGTCTTAGCCTCTCTCTGTCCGGGCTGATCTTGCTTGCGGCGATGAGCGCGTTGACTGCTGCCGGTAATTACTTTCACTTCGCTCGGATTTCATGGTTGGGTTTTCTGGCGATGATTGCCTCGTCGATCTGGGTATTGGCAGGCAGGAATTATTGCAGGTATTGGGCACCACTTTTTCTGTTTTCACTTGAGCTGCTTCCGGGGGCTCCAGTAGCGGCGCTGGAGTCTGCGGGCGCCTGGTTGAAGATGGCGTCACTAAATTTGACTCTGTCTCTTTCGTCGCTTTTCATTCCGATTACAGCCAGAGGCAACGTCTTCTTTGTCAAAGGAGACGGGTTCGAGATTACAACGGCCTGTTGCGGGCTATCCATGTGGACAGGCATGACTTTCGTCGTGCTGCTCTGGCAGCTCTACAGTCGATTGACGATGCGTAAGCTAGCGCTTCTGCTCGTACTGTCCACATTTCTTTCTTTGGCAGTAAATGGAATAAGGCTGTGCATAACGGCGCTTGTTTGTTACTGGACGAATCAATCACTGGCCCTTTCGATTCATTCGAATCTGGAGTATTTACTCTTTCCAATTGCGCTGTCAGCCCTTTGGGTGTGCATGCGCAAAATTGGCGCCACGACATCAAGCGAGACTGCCGGACTTGAGCCGGCGATTTCGCTATCAGTCCGGAAAAGACTTTTCTACTGCATCTCAATTTCAGTGTTGCTTGCAACACCAATCGTCGTTCAGCATTTTGTATGCGTCGTCGAGCCTAGGTGGCAGAGAGTAGCTATTCCAATTGAACTGGGCGGTTGGAAGGGCACTGATGTAGAGATCTCGGCTGCAGTCAGAAAGAATTACACTCCGCTGGATGTGAAGCTCACCTGGCGCAAGTACAATGCACCGGACAAGCCATCGGTTTATGCGCTGGTTCAGCAAGCGACCAACCTGAACAACTTGCACGACGGTTACGCGTGTCTGGTCTTTGCCGGAGCCCAACCGCAACGGGTCGGCTCTGTAAAGCTGCCGGGAGCGCTCGCTCCATCAGCGACACTGGTCGAATATACTTTGCGGGATAAGCGTTGTTATGCGCTCTTCGTCTATCAATCAAAAGCAGGAACAGCAATGTTTCCTCCCAGCGGAGTCTGGGAACAGCTGAACATGGCATTTCTGGGCAGGTTACCTTGCCGATTGATCGAGCTTAACACGGAAGTAGGCGAAAGCCCTGAGCTCGCAGTCGCGCGGCTGAGCCAATTGGCATCGCTGATTTCTCAGCAGCCGCTGTAACTGAATGGTCGCAAGTTTGAAGCATCCCCAACTGTCCTGGTCGTTTGAATCTCAAGGTAGAGCTATAATTGCGGGTTCCTGAACCGGGCGAATCAGCCCGATTGACGTGAGCCGATGAAGACAGAGACGCAAGCGCAAGAGTTGATAGAAGCAGCCGAGAGCGATTTAGCCGAGCAGTTTGCGGCAATCGAACGCACTGCCTTCATCAATCAGCGCCGGGTAATGGAAGCATTTCAAGCACACAGGCTTTGCGACGAGCACTTCGTCGAAAAAACCGGTTATGGTCGTGACGACCCCGCGCGCGAAGCGATCGACAGTATCTTCGCCAGTGTGTTTGAAGCCGAGTCAGCTGCCGTTCGCATGCAGCTCGTCTCGGGAACTCACGCCCTGGCTTGTGCGCTGGCAGGCAATTTGAAAGCCGGAGAACAGCTCGCTTGCTTGACCGGAACACCCTACGATACGCTCGAAGAAGTAATTGGAATTACAGCAGAGCAGCCAGGCTCGCTGAAGGCGCTGGGTGTAAGCTACATCCAGGGCGATGTCGAGCCGGCCCTTGCCGGTCAGGCCAGCCTGCATGAGTTGCTTGCTCCGCTGGTCGCGCCGCCCACTGCTTTGGCCTATATTCAAAAATCGTGCGGCTATTCCTTCGGCAGGCGCTCTTTGTCCAATCATGACATCGCACGCATTTGTGCCGCGGTCAAAGCGCTCAACCCCCAATCTTACGTCCTGGTCGATAACTGCTATGGAGAGTTCGTCGAGGAGCGGGAGCCAACTGCAGTCGGAGCAGATCTCGTGGCCGGCTCGTTGATAAAGAATCCAGGCGGCGGATTGGCGCTTACCGGCGGATACATCGCCGGCAAGGAGAAGTTGGTTAAGGCAGCACTCAATCGAGTAACTGCTCCGGGAATAGGCGGTCATTTGGGTTTAACTCACAACCAGAACCGACTCGTCATGCAAGGGCTATTCCTTGCGCCGTCGGTCGTTGCACAATCCGTCAAGGGTGCACTGCTCTTTGCGCACGTCTTCGAACGGCTCGGCTTTCAGGTTGCCCCATCGCCGCGTTCTGCCCGTACCGATATCATTCAAGCAATCGCGCTTGGAAGCGCAGACCGTCTGGTCTCCTTCTGCCGAGCGATTCAAAGATTCTCGCCGGTCAACTCGCACGTAGCGCCCGAACCAGCGGACATGCCAGGTTATCAGCACAAGGTAGTCATGGCCGGAGGTACCTTCATAGAAGGAGCGACCATCGAGCTGTCAGCCGATGGTCCCATGAGAGAGCCATTCGCCGTTTTCTTCCAGGGCGGTCTTACATACCTTCACGTTCGTTATGTGCTCGAAGAACTCCTGAAGTGTATGGCTGACGGTGATCAGTGGGTGTTTTACGGCTAAAGATTTCCTTTGTCTCCTTCCCGTATTTCTCTTTCTTATCTACAATGAGCCTGGGGCCGATGGAGAAACAGTCATGGTAGCTCAAGCTCAAATGCCGGCAAAACAAAGATCTTACGCTGGCGGAAGTAGAAGCAGTTTGAAGATCTTCTCGGGAACCGCCAATCCTGAGCTGTCACGTGAAGTGACCGACTACCTGGAGACCAATCTCGGGCAAGTCAGAATCTCCCCCTTCTCCGACGGCGAGATATACGTTCAGATTCAAGAGAGTGTTCGCGGTATCGACTGTTTTGTAATTCAGCCGACCTGCACACCGGTTAACGAGAATTTGATGGAGCTGCTCATCTTGATCGACGCCCTCAAGCGGGCAAGCGCAGGACGCATAACAGTCGTGATGCCATATTTCGGTTACGGCAGGCAGGACCGAAAAGCTGCCGGCAGAGAGGCGATTACCGCCAAGCTGGTGGCTGACTTGCTGACCACGTCAGGAGCTCAAAGGGTGGTAGGGCTAGATCTGCATGCTCCGCAGATCATGGGATTCTTCAATATTTTGGTCGACCATCTCTATGCCAGCCCGGTACTGCTGGAGTACATTCGTGCCAATCTCATGCACAACGACGTGGTGGTGGTTTCGCCCGACGTAGGCGGTGTAGCCAGAGCCCGTGCATTCGCGAAGAAGCTTAACGACGCGCCGATTGCCATTATTGATAAACGCCGAACCAAGCACAATGAAGCTGAAGTGTTGAACATAGTCGGCGAAGTAAAAGGGAAAACAGCGATCATGGTCGATGACATGATCGACACTGCCGGCACAATCGTCAAGGGAGCTGAACTTTTGCAAAAGGAAGGCGCAAAGGCAATCTATGCCTGCGCAACCCACCCGGTACTTTCCGGTCCGGCGATGGACAGAATCAACAATTCCCCAATTGAGAAGCTGGTAGTAACTAATTCAATTCCACACGATTCCAGGCGAGTGGGCAAGAAAATCGTTCAAGTCAGCGTAGCAAAACTGCTGGGCGAAGCGATTACCCGAATTCATGATGATTCTTCCGTCAGCGAACTCTTCGAATAACCATGCTAGTCGATTCCTTTCCCGTCGGTCCGTTGCAGTGCAACTGCTCGATTATCGCCTGCAAGGAAACTGGTGAGGCGGCAATCGTCGATGCCGGCGGAGATGCACTCAAGATAATTGAAGCCTGCCAATCGCATGGCTTGAAGATCAAATACCTACTGCACACTCATGCGCACTTCGATCATATCGTCGGATCCAAAGAGCTCAAGGAAAAGACCGGAGCAGAAATTCTCCTGCATAAAGGCGATCAATGGCTGTACGACAATCTGAGCAAACAAGGTCAGCTATTTGGATTCAAGTTCGAAGAGCCGTTGCCGGTCGACCGCTATCTCGACGACGGCGAAGAGATTCAAGTCGGCAAATTGAAAACTACTGTTATTCACACCCCCGGACATACTCCGGGCAGCCTTTGTTTCTCATTGGCTGATAAAGAAAGTGTGTTATTTTCCGGCGACACATTGTTTCATCGCTCGATCGGCCGCACCGATCTCTGGGGCGGCTCATACGAGCAGATCATCGACTCGATTGAAAACAGGCTGCTGACCCTTGATGACAGCACTAGGGTGATTCCAGGGCATGGGCCGGACACCGATATCTGGTCGGAGAGGAAAGAGAACCCCTTCCTTACTTAGCAATTAGGGTCAGTCCCTAACGTGCTTCAACCCAAATACCACCGGCTGTAAGACCGGAGGCTCAAAAGCACTACCGGCTGGCTTACTCTTGATCGCTTGCCGCCTTGATTCGGCCGGATCGCACTGCGGCCTGGAGCGCAGCATGATCCTTTTCGACCTGGTCGGCATAGGCCAGCGAGTAGTCGGCAATCGCCTTATCCAACCCGTCATCGCTGCCCAGGTAGCCTTTGATCACAGCCGAGTCTCCGGAGCGGGCGTGCGCTCTGGCGAGCACCGCCCCCATCACTTCAGCAATCTCGACCAGCTGAGACCCTTCCCAGAGTTGCGGCTCGGGCTTCACTTTCGTGTCTCTCAATTGGCGGAGGTAGAAGTGTTTACCATCGTGAAACTTGGTCCAGCCAAGAAAAATATCGCTGGCAGACTGAACGATTCGCTGCCCCTCCACCACTCGCTGTCCGTGATTGTCAAAAATACTCTTGCCGGCAAACGGCTCTAACACTGATTCGCGCGCCTCCTTGAACTGCAGGAACAACGGCTCATCATCGGGAGCAAGCATCAGTGCAACAGCACACATCGTGCCGACGCTGCCGATGCCAACTACCTTAATGGCAAAATCAGCCAGCTTATAACGATTGAACAGGCGGCGGCGGTCCTCCTGCAGCGACTCAGCATAGAGGCTGAGCGCCTTTTGGACGCTTTCATTGTAAGCCTTCCGGTCCTCTGACGGAACGTGATAAATCACCGGCGGGCTGTCTTTGATCAGATAGCTGCCGTCCTTTTGCTCTGTCAGTTTCGGGAAATAGTAGTCTTGAATCGTGCGCTTCTTCTCTTTCTTCAACTGGTCTTTGCTGCGCTTTTGCAGCTCCGCATCAGTAGTTCGCTCGATTACACTGTCAAAATCTACCCGGTCGTACCAGATATCCAAAATGCTCATTTTGGAATATTCGCCCATCTTGTCTCGGTAAGAACGCACTACCGCCTCAGCCGCCTCGGCAGCGTAACGCTGCTTCAAACCGTTATCCCGGGCTGTCAGCACAAAACTGACGGTCAAGCGCTTGAGGTCCCATTCCCAGGGAGCAGGCAGAGTTTCGTCGAAATCGTTGATGTCGAATACGATATTGCGCTCGGGAGTTCTGAAGGCACCAAAGTTGAGCAGATGACAGTCGCCGCAGACCTGCACTCGAACTTTCATCGTTGGAGTATTGGCAAGATCTACAGCCATTAGCGCCGCCGCTCCGCGGTAGAAGGTAAATGGAGACTGTAGCATTCGCCCATATCGCAGCGGGATAAGTTCAGACAGCCGTCCGTCATTGGACCGTTCCAGCACTTCGATCGGATCTGGTCGGTTTGGAGCCACTTTGAACCCGGCATGGTCCTCTACCGGATAAGAGGCGCGCAATGCCTTACCCCGAGCTTTGCGCTCATCGCGAGGCGAAATTGTGTTGTCGTGAAGCATGGCCGCCTCGGCGGTCTGCTGCCTCCTTTTTCTCTCCTCTTTGGGATCTTTAGCTTGAGTATCCAATTCCATCTCCCCCGAGCGCATCAGGAAAACCTATCTTAGATTTCATACCCAAATAGAGCACATTCCCATTACAACTTAATGGTCTCTAACAGCGATTTTCTGAAAACTTAGATTAGCGAGCCTAGCATCCGGCAAAGCTGCCAAAACAATTGTCTGGGTCATGCCAGGCATGACCTTGGCGATCTATGACCAGGGCGCTCCATGCCCCCCCGGCAAGAAGCTGGAATCCAAATTTTGTTTTGTTCGGCAGGGGCGTCTCTTGCAGCCGCCCGGTTCTGCCCTCACTAGTGCAGATTGGAATTGAGCGAACTGGTTTGGGGCGCGTTTTGAAGCAGCGTGGCAAACTGCTGCGTGAGCACAAGCTTGGCGGTCTTGCGCTTGTCCTGCAACCAGCTGTTCACTATCTGCTGCTTCTTCTGCTGCAACAGAAGCTCTTTCAATTGCGGCTTGATCTCGGCCAGCGAAGCCGTCCCTGCTCCTTCATGGGCAGTAACCTTCACGATGTGATATCCCAACGCACTCTGCACCAATCCACCGTAAACCTCGCCTGACTTCAATGGCCAAATCGCTTTGGAGAATTCCGGAATCAGTTGGTCTTTGTCCTGATAGCCCATATCTCCGCCGTTCTTAGTCTTCTTTACCTGCATGTCATCGGACAGCGTGTTAGCCAGTTCAGCGAAGTTCTTTCCTTGCTTGGCCATGGTCAAAATTGCGGTGGCCTTTTGACGCTGCACCTCCATCACCTGTTTGACCTTATCTTCTAACTCCTTGCCTTCCAGCTTCGGATTTTCCCTTTTTATTTGAGTGCGCACACTTTGCACGCCACCAGAATCAACGTTAGGTGCTGCAACGATGATCTGGCTCATGCGAATTCTTTCTTTGTGCTGAAACTTGTTCTTATTCTTGTCGTAGAAAGCCTGTATGTCTTTATCAGTAACAGCGGCACGGGCTTGAATCTTTTCCATCATGAGCTTGGAAGTCTCATTTTTCAGTATCTCTTGACGAAGATCCTCGGCAGATAATTTGGTGGCATCAGCCAGCAATTTGTAGTCGGGGGTATGTTTGAACTCCACGTAGTGATTCATCGCCTTGCCGGCCATACCAGCCTGTTTACCGTAATTGGCCAGCAGTTCGCGATTGACCAGGTCGTTCAATAATGACTGCTGCAACACTACATTAACGGTCTTGACCGCAACGCCTACCTCACTGATCTCTTGATCGAACTGCGCTTTTGTCAGTTTCTGCTCTTTGAGAAACTTCTCAAACCCTGCTTCATCCGGTGCTTTCGCTCTATGGGCGGCAGCTAAGAGTTTGGATTTTTCGTCAGCAGTCAAACTGATTTTCAACTGCTTGGCTTGACTGAGCAGATTGGCACGAAGCATTGGATTGCTCATCGCCAATGATTCCAGTTGCACCTGCTGCATCTTGAACATTCGCCTGTACTCGCCGACCGTCACCGGTGTTCCCGAGACGGTCAAAATCACCATCTCCGGTCCGAGATTATCGACGTTAATATTTTGCTGTCCGGGATTCGTTTTAGGTGCAACGTTAGCCGCTGCCGGATTGGCGGCGAGCTCCAATTTCGGAGCAACCTTTGCTGCTTCAGCCGAGGGTTGTTCAGCAGTCGCTTCTGCGGTGTCGCCGGCAGCCGGCTTATCACTAGAGTCGGTCTTCGCTTTATCTTCCAGGCCAGCTTCGGCGGTTTCAGCAGACGAGCCGCCGGTTGCCGAATCGGACTTTGAGCTTTCGGAATTGA
This sequence comes from uncultured Candidatus Obscuribacterales bacterium, assembly GCA_964607945.1. GTDB lineage: Bacteria > Cyanobacteriota > Vampirovibrionia > Obscuribacterales > Obscuribacteraceae > JAGVKB01. The sequence continues at coordinate 5,470 of CAZSNX010000039.1, read as the reverse complement.
CGGTATCGGGCTTGGCCGCTTCTGTCTTGGTACCGCTTGCGCTGTCGCTCTTGGCCGTTTCCGGTGTCTTCGAGCATCCTGACACCAGCCCGATGATAGAAACCGAGATTGCCAGCCAAGCAAATTTCTTGTTCATTTAACTCAATTCCTGTTCTGTTGATTGATCTGCATCTAAAAACGGCTACGCATGCTGATAAGCAACCATAGCACTTAACAATTCATCAAGCAAAGTGAGCTGCTCTTCCGGTGTCAACCCTTGAGACCGGACAAGAATATACGGAGACGAGCCGTGCCCACCGGGCGTGCCCGGTTTGTAAGTGGTGCGGCTGGCAAGGTGCTTGGGCAGCCGCGATTGCACCGGCAGCCATTGCTGCAAGCGGAAATCAACCGACAATCTTACTCCCGCCATATCCGGCTTGATTGCGCTCACACCGGCTCTATATGCGGTCAAGCGCAAGCGAACCACTGCCACAAGCTGTTGTGTCTCGACCGGCAGCGGTCCAAATCGATCGCGCCATTCTTCCGTCAGCAGCAAGAGATCGCGCTCAGCCTTGACGTCAGCAAGCCGCTTGTACTCTATCAATTTCTGTTCGTTATCGGCGATGTACGTCTCCGGAATGAACGCCGTGACGTTGATATCCACCTGCGTATCCGACTCCGGAGCGACCGCTTCGCCCTTCAACTCAGCAACGGATTCTTCCAACAGTTTGCAATAGAGATCGAAACCGACTGCCACCATATGACCGTGCTGTTCGGAGCCGAGAATATTTCCGACGCCTCTAATCTCCATGTCTCTGAGCGCAATCTGATAACCCGAGCCGAGACTAGTGAACTCTCTGATCGCCTTCAGTCTGCCTTGAGCAGATTCGGAAAGTGCCTTATCAGGACGGTACAGACAATAGCAGTAGGCCTGCGTGTCACTGCGCCCGACCCGGCCGCGCAGCTGATACAACTGGGCCAGACCGAGTTTATCAGCCTCGTCCATTATGATCGTATTGACGTTGGGAATATCCAGCCCGGATTCGATAATCGCCGTACAGACCAGGATATCCATCTGGTGCGCAGCGAAGTCGAGCATGACATTTTCAAGATCGCGCTCCTGCATCTGACCGTGCCCGATAGCGATGCGGGCTTCCGGGATGAGCGTCTTGAGCTCCATCGCTATGCTCTCGATGTTTTCCACCCGGTTGTGCAAGAAGTAAACCTGACCGCCGCGCTCCAACTCGTGCAAGATAGCAGTGCGAACCAGCGCCGGCTTATACTCGCCGATGTAAGTCTTAATCGGAGTACGATTGATTGGCGGCGTGTTGATCAATGACATATCGCGCGCGCCAGACAGCGCCATATGCAACGTTCGCGGAATCGGAGTAGCCGACATAGTCAAAATATCGACCATCACTCGCAGCTGCTTGAGCTTCTCTTTGTGTGCGACTCCAAATCTCTGCTCTTCATCGATTACAACCAGTCCGAGATCTTTGAAGGCAATGTCCTTCTGAAGCAACCGGTGTGTTCCGACTACGACATCGCATTCTCCGGTCGACAGCCGTCCGACCACCTCTCTCTGCTCGCGCGCGGTACGAAACCGGCTCAGCAATCCGACTCTGATTGGATAAGCCGCGAAGCGCTCGGACATCGTATTGAAATGCTGTTGAGCCAAAATTGTGGTGGGCACCAAAACCGCTGCTTGCTTGCCGGACATGATAGTCTTGAAGATTGCACGAATAGCCACTTCCGTCTTTCCGAAACCGACGTCTCCGCAGATCAGCCTGTCCATCGGCTTGATTGATTCGAGATCTTTTTTCGTGTCGACGATCGCTTGCCATTGATCGGGTGTCTCGTCGTATGGAAATGCTTCTTCCATCTCGAATTGCCAGGGCGTATCGGGATTGCAAGCAAATCCCTCCTGCTTGGCGCGCATTGCATAGAGATTGACGAGATCTTCGGCGACTTGTTTGACGGAACGCTTGACGCGTCGTTTAGTCGACTCCCATTCGGCTCCGCCCATTCGAGAAAGGCGGGGAGCAGCATCGCCGGCACCACGATAACGAGAAAGCAAATTGATTTGATCGACGGGCACATACAGGCGATCGTCACCGGAGTACTGAATGGTCAGATACTCACGCTGCTGTTTGTCGACGGTAATACGTTGAGTACCAACGAACTGCCCGATACCTTGCTTGACATGCACCACATAATCGCCGACTTTGAGATCGGCGACAGAGGTAAACCGCTCATAGGGCTTCTCTGAGGCTGGACGCCGATACATCACCGGCTTCTTTTTCTGCCCGAAAAGCTCGGCATCGGTGACCGAAACAAGTTTCACATCGACCAGCCGGAAACCGCTCGAAAATCCAAAGCGAGTCAACCAGACTTCATTCAAATCCTGTCGATAGCGAGTGCCGTCTTTGTCGACCCCGATGCCCTGAACGGCATCACTTAGCAAAGTACCTGACGACTGTCCTTCCGGGTGCTTCGGTTCTTCCTGCCCGGCCAGATAAACGGCCTGACAATCCCATTCCTTGAGGATTCCCATAATCCGCTGCGGCTGCTCGGTGGACACGACCACGCGATACCCTTCGCGCTTCCAATGTCTGACCTTTTCCACGAACTGCTGCATCTGGCTGTTGAAACGCTCGATGCCATGGCAATCGAACAAAATAGATGCCGGCGTGCCCTCACCCTCTTCTACAATTGGAATAGTGGTGAGGAATGCACGTTGTTTAGTGCTTACTTTCTCAGCCAATTCCTTGCAGCTGAGATGCAACGCGCGCGGCAGCGGCAAAAGCCTGCCTTCCGCCAATCCTTCATCGAAAGCCTTATCGAACTTATCTTGCAGAGTAGTGAGAGTAGCGTTGACGGAATCCCAATCGTCATAAAAGACGAGCGAATTGTCCGGAAAATAGTCAACCAAGGTTACGAACTGGTCGTGGGCATAGGGCGCGTAATACTCGGCCGACTCCAGATATTGTCCGGCGGCAAGCAGCGGCAGCTCATTGTTCATTACTGCTCGCAATGTTTCAGCCGGCTCATCGCCGAGCTGCTCGATCGCCTTGTCTGCAACTGCAGTGAGTTTCCGACTGAGCTCTTCACCGTCTTCCAGAACAATCCAGAATCTCGGAGTGACTGTAGCTTGCGCCAACTCTTCAATCGATCGCTGGCTTTCCACATTGAACACGCGAATCGATTCGATTTCATCGTCAAAGAGCTCCACCCGAAGCGGCGGGCCGGATGCCGGAAAGATGTCGACGATATCGCCGCGCACGCTAAACTCGCCGCGCAAGGTCACAAGATTTTCTCTGCCATATCCCAGCCGGATAAGCGAAGCAGACAGTTCATCGCGATTAATCTGCCCGCCCACTTTGAGCGTCAGCGTGTGTTTAGTCAACGATTCTTTGTCCAGAACACGCTGCACTAGCGCGCGCGCAGGCACGATCACGAAAAACGGCTGCTCCGGAGAAGCGATGATGTGCTTGAGCACTTCGAGCTGACCGCTTACAGTATCGGCGCTGCTTAGAACCTGCTCATAAGGCGATACTTCCGATGCCGGGTAGAAGTACACCGGATAGCGGCATAGATTGACGATCTCCTGATAGTAGCGCGTAGCTTGGTGGTTATCCGAAGCCACCAGAAAGAACGGTCGCTTGACCTCATGAAGAAGCAGCGAAAGGATTAACGACTTCGCTGAATCCGATAGTCCGGAAATATGTACTTCGGACTGCGATGCTCGAGCGGTTCGAGCCAGTAGCCGCGCATACTGAGGACAGTCGAGAAATCGTTGATGTAGCTGGGATGCCAGAACGTTATCGCGCATTTCAATGGACAGATCTATCCCTTCTCGACTTGGCCGAGCCGGGATTGGTGTGGGATTGACGATCCCCTTGCCGACCTGCTTGCTCCGGCGACACGCCGTCTTCGCCCAGGGCGGGAGATCCAATAGATCCTAGCACAAGAGGTAGCACCGTTTCGCCCAAAGCGGTGATAACATGAGCCGTGTGGCAAGTTTGAAACATTATCAATTTATATTTGTGAACGAACGTCGAAACCCGGCCGCTCAAAGCTTGATTCTAGTTTCACTTTTAACGCTGGCAGGCCAGTTTTGCGCTCCGGTAATCGCGCCTGTTTGGGCTGAAAAAGCCCAAGATCAGCGCGTCCTTTCCAAACTGGAAAGCGGCACCGCCCATCTGCGACAAGGCGAGCTCGAAGCAGCCCGTCTGGATTTCGAAGAAGCCTTGAGGACAGAAGGCGATTGTTATCAAGCCCTGAACAATATTGGTCTTTGTTACATGCGGCAGGGTCAGCTCGACAAAGCCGCCGATCAATTTCGGCGAGCGCTCAAGATAAATCCCACCTACATCGGCAGCTTGAACAATCTCGGCATAGTCAATTACCTGCAAGGGCATTTCGAAGATGCCGCTATCTTTTATCAGCAAGCCCTGTCCCTGTCTCACAACAAGGATGCGGAGATTCATACCAATCTCGCCAATGCTCTGCGTGACAAAGGTGACAATGCCGGCGCCATCGATCACTACCGGCAATCTATCAAGCTTCAGCCGGACTATGCTCCGGCCTATAACAATCTTGGACTTACCCTGCTGTCACTTCATCGCGAGCAGGAAGCCGCAGTCGAAGTGACCAAGGCAGTCAAGCTGAAGCCGAACTATGCCGAGGCGTATTACAACCTTGGACTGATTCGCAAAGCGCTCAATCAGACAGCTGAAGCCAAAGCCGCCTTTACAGAATCTCTCAAGTACGAAACGAATCCAACCTACGCCGAAGCGACTCGCAAGATAGTACGCGATTTGAGCATTTCTCCCGGCGCCGAAGAACATCTCAATCGTGGCTATGCATTACTGGAGAAAAACGATTGGTCGGCTGCCGAAGCCGAATTTCAAGCTGCACTAAAAATCGCGCCGGACAAGGCCGTTGCCTGGAACAATCTCGGTTTGGCATGCGCACAGCAACGCAAGCAACGAGAGGCAATCACCGCCTACAATAAAGCAATCGCATTGAAGAAGGGCTCTTTCGCCGCGGCTCATTTCAATCTTGGTCAAGTTCTTAGAGAGACAGGCGACCTGGCCGGCGCCGAGACAGCTTTCCGAAAGGCGATCAGGGAAAGCAACGGAACTCATCCATACGCCCATATAGCGCTGGGCGTTCTGCTGAAAGAACGCGGTGACTTCAAGGCCGCTGTCCAGAACTACAAGTTGGCTATTCTGCAATCGGGCGACACACTACCGGTGGTGCACTACAACCTGGCCCTGGCTCTGGAACACCTGGATTCAACACGCGATGCGGTACGCGAGTACCAAACTTATCTCTCCCAGTCGCCGAAGGGCTTGAACGCCGACAGCGCCCTTCAGCATGTTTTCGATCAAACTCTCATGGCCGGGTACATCCACGAACCCGATGAGTAGATCCTTTCCGATTCTCAGCGGCGCAAATCCGATTTCGATCGACATCTCTCGTCTTT
>CAZSNX010000038.1:0-16842 GCA_964607945.1 uncultured Candidatus Obscuribacterales bacterium | reverse complement strand
CTGCTGCCCACCTACTGTATGGACAACCTCCGGATGAAACTGCACTCCAAACAAGCGGCGCTCTTCATTGGCGATCGCCGCTACAGGCGTGTCCATCGTGCGCGCCGTTATCTCGAAACCGGGCGGCAGTTTCGTTACGCTGTCTCCATGGCTCATCCAACTTTCAATTGCCGGCTCTAGTAAACTGAACAGTGGATCGTGGTGGATGATAGTCAGAGTCGCGCGTCCGTATTCCCTTGTCTCGGCCGGTTCGACTGTACCGCCCAGGTGGTGAGCCATTAGCTGCATGCCGTAGCAGACACCTAGAACTGGCAGATTCATTTTCCAGATCTCACGGTCTAAGGTCGGCGCGCCATCTTCATATACGCTGCTCGGCCCGCCGGAAAGAATAATCCCCTTTGGATTTAACCTCTTAAGCTCGTCGGCCGAGGTGCTGCAGGGAAGCATTTCGGAATAAACACTTACTTCCCTGACACGGCGAGCAATTAATTGAGAATACTGCGAACCAAAATCGAGGATTGCAATACTATCAGCTAGTGCATTGTCCGGAAGTTTCTCAATAGCTTTGGCGGTTTGAGTTGAAGCCACGTGTATCTCCTCTTCTTTCGGCCTGACTTTCAGTTCGGTGCAGATGATTCATGTCCCGCCCACTTGTCAAGCAAGACTTGCTGCTGGCACACAGATCAAAATATCACGAGCGCATATGCGCAGGAGAATTCGGGCATCACATTAAATAGGGAGCGCGAGCCACCTCATCTTCCGGAGACCATAGATGTTCAGCGACCGCAATAGACTCAATTTTTGGCTGGTCGCTTTCTTGTTCACCGCCTCCGGATTCAGCAGCCTGATTTATCAGGTGGTTTGGACCAGGCAGCTGGTGCTAATTTTCGGAGCCACTACTTTTGCCACCGCCACCGTACTGGCAGTTTTCATGGGCGGCCTCGCGGTCGGCAGCTTCACAACCGGCAGAGTGAGCCATAGAATTGAAAAACCGTTCCTCTGGTACGGCATTTTAGAAGGATTGATTGGACTGTGGGCCCTTGCCATTCCATTCTTGTTGGAGGCAACAACTCCACTCTACAAGTCTATCTGGCAGAACTTTCATCTTTCATTGCTGCCGTTCAATCTTCTGCGTTTCGCGGTAGCTGCAGTCGTTTTGATCGTACCTACCGCCTGCATGGGTGCAACCCTACCCTTGCTGGCGCGCTTCGTAACCGAAACTCTGGATTACGTTGGGCGTAAAGTCGGCACTTTGTACGCCATGAACACATTGGGCGCGGTTGGTGGAGCTGCGCTGGCCGGCTTCTTACTCTTGCCCATACTAGGCCTGTCCAGCACTACTTTGGTCGCCGCAGCGATTAATCTGATTCTGTGCATAACCGTAATCAGGCTCTCCCATCAAGTCGAACACCAATCAAAAGGCTCCGCCACTCCGGAGGATGCAAGCGATGGCGGCAGGCTACCGCTTGAGGTCAAGATGACACTGTTGGCCTTTGCTGCATCCGGAGCAGTAGCAATGATTTACGAAGTCTGTTGGACCAGAGCATTGTCACTGGTCGTAGGCTCGAGCACATATGCCTTCACTATCATGCTCACAACCTTCTTGACCGGCTTATGCCTGGGCAGCTTACTTTGCGCAAGACTAGTGGACCGATGCAAAGATCCGTTGCTGTGGTTTGTCGTACTGCAAATACTTGTATGCCTAGCCAGCCTAGCAGCGATGTACTCGTTCAATGTATTGCCATGGTGGAATCTCTACTTCAACGCCGCCTTTCCAGGAAATCAGCAAGCGACTCTGCTGGCGCGCTTGCTCCTGGCCGGTGGCATACTCTTTCCAATCGCGCTATTACTTGGTGCGATTTTTCCTGTCGCTATCAAGATTTGCGCCAACGATCTCAATCGGATAGGACTTTCGGTCGGCACCGCTTATAGTGCCAACACGCTGGGAGCAATTGCCGGCTCCTTTTTGTCCGGATTCCTGCTGATACCATGGCTGGGTGTAGAGCAGACGCTAGTCTTGGCCTCCGTCTCAAACCTCCTGGTAGCCTCTTGGCTGATTGCCATAACTTCTACAGCCAGCGTAGCGTTCAAGGCTAGCATCGTTTTGTCCAGCATATTAGCAGTAGCGGCAACCACTGCTCATCCGTCTATCTGGGACCGCACGGCGCTCTTGTGCGGACAAGGACTGAGACGACTACACCGCGACAGCGGGCTACCCTGGCGCTCATACGAAGAGTGGCTTGCATTCATTCACAACGGAACGGATGTTGTCTTTTGGGGAGACGGAGCCTGCTCGAATGTCGGAGTACTGTATCTGCCCGACCAGTCGAGCCACTACACCTTGCTGACCAACGGCTGTGCCGACGCCAGCGACGGCGGCGACATGGCCGAACAGATATTGCTGGCAGCTCTACCGTTGCTTTGGAATCCCAAGGCTAAAGACGTAGCGGTGATAGGCTGGGGCTCTGGCGTCACCGTCGGCACCGCCAGCCTGTTTCCAGTTAGCACGATTACCGCCGTCGAGTTGGAGCCGGAAGTAATCAGGGCAGCCAGCTACTTCGACCATGTAAACAGCTTGCGTAAAACGGATAAACGGGTGAAAGTCGAGCTCAACGACGGGCGCAACTACCTGCTGGCCACCGACGGACGGTTTGACGTCATTATCTCTGAACCGTCAAATCCATGGCAGGTTGGCGTCTGCAACTTGTTCACCAGACAATATTTTTCAATTTGCCACCAGCGATTGAAGCCCGGTGGAGTTCTGTCAGTCTGGCTGCAAACCGGAGAGATTCCCCCGGCTCAGATAAAATCTATTCTTGCAGCGCTCAACGCAGTTTTTAAGAACAGCCTGATCTTCACTTCCAGCCCGCGCGCGCTGGTTATCCTAGCATCGGACGCTCCCCTCGAGATAGACGCAGACGACCTGGCAAAGAAGTTTACCGAACAGCCGATCAATTACGAGTTATCGCGGATCGGCGTAAATTCGCCGGCTGCAATTCTAGCTCGGATTCAAGCGACCCCTTCTGCCTCTCGCCGGCTTTCCAGCGGAGCGAAGCCCAACTCAGACGACCGAAACGAGCTGGAATTTGCCGTAGGAATGACCTATGAGAACAAAAGCTTCGCGCAAGAGAATGCCACGATGCTCGACACCAATCCGGACTTACCGTCGAGCTTACTGGTTTGGCCCGACGCCTCCAGAATGGACAAAGTAGACACCCTCAATGCGGTCACCCAAGAAGCGATCAATAACAAGCGCCTGGACCGGGCCGCCGCCTGGGCAAGCGCATCGCTAGCAATCGAGCGAAACTGCCCGGCCTTGAGAGCGCAAGGGTTATTGGCTGCTCTGAACAATGACGACGGACAGGCACAAAGCTTATGGCAATCCGCCTTGGAACTTTGCCCCAATGACATCGAAACGCTTATAGCAAGGGCCAGCCACAATATAGATCTGTTATTGCTTCCGTCCGCCCGCCGCGACCTTCAGAAAGCACTTGCCATAAGCCCGCACAACTTGAACGCGGCTTATCAGCTCGCGCGTTCCTACGGAACGCAATGCTATCCCGGAACCATCTCTTCAATGTCCTCACCGGAGCTGGCTCTCTATTATCTCAACGGACCTCTGGCCGATGCCGATTTTGTTTCAAGGAACCCGGAAGTCCTCTACCTGAGCGGTCTCTGCCAGCATGAGCTCGGAGACGAGGGCGCGGCGGTCAAATTGCTCAAGCGCTACCTGGAAGTTAGACCGAACTCGCCAATCGCCACCAGAGCGCTGGCCAGCATTTTGTGGTTCAGCGGCGACATAACGGAATCAAGCGCACTTTGGTTCAGCTCACTGGTCAGCGGTATGAGTGATGCAAAACCTTTACTGCCTGCCATTCAGCAGCTACAGTCCGCCGGTAAGGACTCCCAGGCTCGGGCGCTGCTCAAACACGCGCTCACGCTCTGGCCCGGAGACACTTACGCTCAGTCACTCGCTAGAGATTTACCGGCTGGAGACGGAAGGCTGGAGCATACGCTGCAAAACATCCCAAAGACGGCTGGCAGATCGCAGCCGCTTACCAGCTCGGAGATTCGCTTGCAGCTAGTCGAAGCCGCCGGCAGGACAGCCACTTTGATAGGCTCCTGCTACCTACTCTGGGTGATTCTCAGGCGATCGCGAAATCGTTTGAGTTAACCACCCGCCGGCTTCAGCTCCTCAACCTCGTCGTCCAGCAAAAGATCGAGCCGACAATTGTGCAAGCAAACCGACAAAACGACAGCTCCGACAGCCAAGAGTCCAAAGATAGGATTGAGCAACCCGCCGGTCAGCAACCAGTCGTAATGTATGTATTTATATAGCGGCAGCAGAAGCATGGTTGAACAGGCAATAGTCAATAATCTAGCGGCATCGGGCACTCGTCTAAACAGAGCGAGCTTATCAGCCGCCACTATTGCCGGTATCAGAAGCAGCAAATCGTAGTCATGGCAATGGAGCGCCGAAGCTAAACCAGCCGGAATCGCTATCACCAGCCCGATCTCTAGCCATTGCTTGTAGCGCGCATACTGCCGTCCGGATAACCAGATAAATGTCAGGACCGCCAAGCAGGCGGCAACGCTGATTGCAGTTGCCAACCACTTACTTTGCGGCAGCAGCCTGAGCAGTTGCCCGCGCAACGTAGGCGTAAGCTCGGGCTGCATATTAACGGTATTGCCGACCGAATCGAAGAGCAGATGAAAGTAATTGGAATAACCTTCGGCTCCAACCAGCCAAAACGAGATCGCCAGAAAAAGACCGGTCAAAGCCAACAACACTAGCAGAGGTCGATAACGTCGAGCGCCGGCCAGATAGACGGCAAAGGGCAGAAGCTCCTGCGGCTTGAGCAGCAAGAAGCTGAGCGCCAAACCGGCAGGCAAGGGACGGCCTGCCTGCAACGCCCAAACGGCAGAGCAAAGAGACAGGAGAAGCAACGGCGCAGGCTGTCCGATGCGAATTGACTCGTAGAGAGGTCCAGAGATGACAGACACAGACCAGATGGCCAAACTTTGAGCAGGACTGAGCCGAAAGACCCTAGACATCATCGTAACTGACACGACCAGCCCGGCGACCAAGAGCACCAACCAGAATGTCGGCACGAACCGGACCGGCACCGCAGACAGTGGCAATAACCAGACCAGGGCCGGCGGCGGCACATACAATCCAACCGCTCGCTCGCCCATCGCCGCGAACAACCTTTTCTGCTCGGCTCCGAGCCTGTCCAAGCGGTAGATGTCCGCGCCTCGGCTTGTGACAGCCATTGTCGAAGCAGCGTAGTATTCCGGAAGATCACTTATTTGCGCAAACGAACTTTGCGAAGCGGCGATCATGACGGCTGGTATGACCGGCGCAACAATGGCAAACAAGAGCCAGACTATACTTGCCCGGATGATCCTCAGACGCCTCTCAGTGCCATTGCCCGTGCAATCCTTTCCATCGCAACCGAATAAGCCGCCAAGCGCATCGTCAAGCGGCGATCCGCAGAGACCGCAGAGACGTTGCCATAGGCTGTCACGACTATTCTTTCAAGCTCCTGACGAACTTGATCTATTCCCCAGTAATGATTATTGAGGTTTTGCACCCATTCGAAGTAAGAGACGATCACGCCGCCGGCGTTGGCCAAAATGTCCGGCACCACAAATACACCGCGATCGGCCAGGATTTTGTCAGCGTCAGCTTGAGTGCAATCATTGGCTCCCTCGACGACGATTTTTGCTTTGATGCTTCTGGCGTTCTTGACGTTGATGGCATCACCCAAAGCCGACGGCACCAGAATGTCACAGTCTTGAACCAGGAGTTCTTCATTGGTCATCCAATCAACTCCGGGATAGCCTTTTAGTCCCTTATTTTCGCGATAATAAGCCCAGGCCGCATCGAGATCGATACCAGCGGGATTGTAAACGGCTCCTTGCGAACTGGACACGCCCACTACCTTGCTGCCCAACTCATTTTCAATCAGCTTGGCACCGAATGAGGCAACGTTGCCAAATCCTTGAAAGACTACTTTCGCTTTGCTCAAGTCGACGCCACGCTCTCTGGCTGCCTCACGCGTCGCAAGCATGACTCCACGGCCGGTGGCTTCATCTCGTCCGACCGAACCGCCGAGCTCCAGCGGCTTGCCGGTCACCACGCCCCAGCATTGCCCGCGCCTTTTCGAGTATTCATCAACTATCCAAGCCATTACCTGCGCATTCGTGTTGACATCGGGCGCAGGAATGTCTATCAGCGGTCCGATATTGTCGCCAAGCAGATTAGTGAAGTTGCGAGTCAGGACTTCCAGCTCTCGCAGGCTCAACAGCTTTGGGTCACAGGCGATACCACCCTTGCCGCCACCGAAAGGAATATTGACTACTGCCGTCTTCAGACTCATGAGGTGCGCCAACGTTCGCGCTTCTTTGAGATCGACAGTCGGATGGAAACGCAAGCCGCCTTTGAAAGGTCCGCGCGCGTCATTATGCTGCACTCGATAGCCTTGGAAAGTTTCATACTTTCCATTGTCACGACGCAGCGGTATGTCAACAATAATCTCTCGTTTAGAGCGTGTAATCGCATCTAGCAGCCCCGGGTCGAAAACTGTTTGCATCTCCTTGAGTTGCTCGATCGCGCTCAGGGCATATGTGGTAACAGCATCCTGCGTCAAAGTCATGGTGCTCATGGAAACCCTCCGTAAGTCAGCAGACTCTCATTGGTCACAGAAACTGACTTCTAGAACATTGAGTATATTATGGTCGGCAGACACCGGTATTAAATCGTGGTGCCCGAACTAGAATTTCGCGCTGCTGACTGCAATCGATTCCAATGCGCTCGAAAGCGCTGTGACTTCCGTCTCCTTGTTGAATGGGCCAAAGCTGACACGCACCAGTCCGGTCGCCACCGTGCCGAGCGTTTTGTGAGCGACCGCTGCGCAATGGAGACCGGAGCGCACCGCGATGTCGAAGTTGCGATTCAAGAGATCAGCAACGCGATCCGGCGTTACCCCATTCATTGAGAAAGATACTATTCCGGTCCGCCTTTCGGAATCATGGCCCGGTCCGTATAGTTGAATATATGGTCTTTGCGAAGCCCAGGCGAGAAATTGCTGGGCAAGCTTACGCTCATGCCTGGCAATATTGTCCGGACCGCGCTCGCTTAGATAGTCCACGGCTGCGCCCAAGGCCGCAATTGCTGGCCCGGCAAGCGTACCCGATTCGAGGCTATCGGGAAAGGTAACCGGCATAGCAAGATCTTCCGAACCCGAGCCGGTGCCGCCGGCGATCAGGGGAGTCAACTCCACTTTCGGAGAGACATAGAGCAGGCCGACTCCGGGCGGACCCAACAATCCTTTATGTCCGGGCGCGCACCAAATACTAACAGCCAGTGCGTCGATGCGCGACTGCACACAGCCGGCCGACTGTGCGGCATCGACCAGAAGCGGCACATGCTCGCGCAGGCAAATCTCCGAAACCACCGCTAAGTCGAGCAGGTCACCTGTGACATTGCTGGCTTCGGCAACTGCGCACAATTTCGGACGCTCCTTTCGGAGCGTTTCGGTCAGCTGCCCACTGTCGACCACAGACTCTTTCGCATAAGGCATGACAACGACCCTGATGCCCTTCTCCCGTTCAAGCTGCCGGAGCGGCCGCATCACCGAATTGTGCTCCAAAGCAGTAGTCACGACCGTATCGCCGCGCTGCCAAGCTAGTCCTTTCAGTGCCAAATTAAGCGATAACGTGCAACCGCCGGTGAAGATCAAGCGCGATGCATCATCGACGCCCAGAAACTTCGCCAACTTGATGCGAGTATCGAAGATAATGCCAGCTGATTCGAGCGACAGCTGGTAGGCCCCGCGGCCTGGATTGGCACAAGACCTGAAGTATCTGTCCTGGGCAAGATAGACTTCTTCAGGCTTGGGAAAAGTGGTGGCAGCGTTGTCAAAGTAAATCGTCATTTTACGGACAAATGGGCGCCTCCGGACTCACGCACTCTTTCGGCGAAGCGAAAGGAGCGCTTGCTATGCTAGCATTTTTGAGTCTAGCCCTTTGCTCCGCAAGACCTTGCTTAAATTCCGCCATCATCCGGGGAAGAGCCGGGTTCCGAAAGCTTCGGAGCCTGCTTCCGACAGTCCGGGAAATCGCAATGCCCACTCCAGCAAAATGCACGCGAGTCTGGGTGGTAGGCGCAATGCCCACCGCCTGCTCATGCTGGGAGCACTTGTAATAGCCTGCCTTTCCTGCGGTTGCGCCGGACAAGATCAAACCGGCGGGGTGCCGCCAGACCTTTTAAAAATGGGCAACGGCTCCACCGTTCCGTTCGAGCAGACGTTGAACAATATCGGCCGGCTCTCGCCGGAAGAATTGCAAGCTCAGCTGAGCGCCACCGTGTCCTCTTCCCGGACCAAGCAAGAGACCAGGCGCGAGGCAGCCTATGTGCTTGCGCGCAGCTTACAGAAAGCACCGGTCAATCCTGATTTAAAAGCGGCGCTGTCACTTTATGGCGAAGCGGAGAAAGTACCGGCGCTCAAGGCGCGCTGCTTGCTGCATAGCGCAGAATGCGCAGCCATTCTGGGACAGGAGAAAGTCGTTCGCAAAGCGCTGACCGAAATTCTGACTCTCGCTCAATCTGACGAGGATAGAGCCAGCGCTGAATACGGTCTGGCCCAGTCATTCTTACGCGGCAACGAGAAAGAGAGAGCGAAAGAAGCTTTCACAGAATTGAGAAAGAAGTTTCCTCGTAGCAATTATGCGCTGGGCGCTGCTTACTATTTGGCAGAAATGCACGCTGCCGAGCCGGCTGAGCAGGAAAAGGCTCTGATGTTTTATCGTGAGTATCTAAAAGCCAGTCCTGACGGTCACTTCGCGCGCAATATCTTGACCGACTTAGCGGCCTTGAAGCGTTACGCACCAACCGCGGCCGACAAAGTATTGTTCGGCCAAGTGCATTACGTTCATGGTGACTGGCAAGCCGCCCTAGAAGAGTGGACGCAGTCACAGACGGCCGGTCATTGGTACGAACGCGCAATATGCTTAATCCGGCTCAAGCGCAATGAAGAGGCCAAACGGGTTCTCAGCGCCGGCATCTCAGCCCAGACCTCCGACGATGCTCTCCCGTCCGCAGCACGCACACTCTGCCAGATGCTGTCACTCGACGAGGCTGTGGCGGTCTGGAAGACAATCCTGGCTAAAAGCAAGCGCTACGGCGACCTTGCTCTCTTCAATCTGGCTATTCGAGCCGATCCACCGCAATCCGTAAACTATTACAGAGAGCTCCTCAAGAAGTATCCGCAGTCCGATTTCGCAGCCGAAGCATCCTGGTGGACATTTTGGGATCAAGTTCAGCAGGGCAAACTCAAACCGGCACTCTCTCAAGCAGAAGCAGCCGAGAAGCAGTATGCAAAGACTCGTTCGGCCTCACGATTTGCATTTTGGTCCGGTAAGTTGAACGAACGCCTTAACCAGAAAGAGGCTGCAATTGTCGCGTACAAGAAGACCGAAAGCAGTTATGCCTCCAATTACTATGGCTGGCGAGCGCACCATCGACTGAAAGCATTGAGCGGCGGCCAGGATATTGGCTGGACAACTTCACCGACGAGAAAACATCCCAATAGCCGCTGGTCCTGGCCTGCGCTGCCCGCACTGGAAAGCAATCAGCAACTGGAACAACAGGTCGGAACAACAGTCAGCCTGCTTGTCAAGCTGCATCAATGGGAGGAAGCGCTCGAACTATTGCCTACCAGCAACAACGCAACCATAAGGTCATATCTTCTGGCGATGGTAAATCTGCCGCTCGATGCTATCAATACTGCCGGAACGAATTTGACCGGCAAACCTGAATCGGCAGCTCGCTGGCAACTCGCCTATCCGCTGCTCTATGCTGCAATAATCGCCCAGGAATCCGGCAAGGTTGCGCTGGATCCGCTATTGGTGCAAGCGCTGATTCGAGAGGAGTCGAGATACAATCCGCTGGCGCTCAGCAGCTCAAATGCAATCGGATTGATGCAGCTCTTGCCTGGCACCGCCTATGGTATCGCCAAACGGACAGGAGTCAATCTGACAAACAATGCCGACATCTACAAGCCGGAGAACAACCTGACGCTCGGGATCAACTATCTGTCATACGTCGTAAAGCGCAATCAAACTGCCGGTCCCAATGCAGCAATGCTTGGAGTCGCCAGCTACAACGGCGGGCCAAACGCCGTCAGCACCTGGGTATCCCGCATGAGAAAACAAGGAGCAACGGACTGGGACACTTTCGTCGAAGGAATCCCACTCAAGGAAACTCGCGATTATGTCCGCAAGGTCTTCGGTAGCTACTGGAATTATCAGGCTATCTATCAGCTGCCGGCAAAGGAACGCTGACCAATAAGTGCTTATCTAAGTTTCACCGAGCGCCGGCCCATCGTGACCGGAATCCTTATGCTCCTGCTCCGTGCCGGCAAGACCAAGCCATTGATGCCAAAAACCTTGCTTCTGCGCCACATCGGTGCTGGCAAGCTGATCGCTGTTGACCGCTCGCGGCGCATTGACCGCCGCTATTTTATTGCCGCAGGTCGAGCACAACTGACGATTGCTCGGGACTCTAAACTTGCATCGAGGGCATAGTAGATATTGCATAAGTCTCCCGAGTATATCACGCCGAAGTCAAGTGCCTGTCTGCCTAATCACCTAGCTGACCAGTACACTTCTATATTGTCATACCCATGTTGGAATTGCGTTAACCGCCAGCAAAAACTATGCATCAAAAGAACTTGCCTGCAATTGCGCAGACAACTGCCATCATTTCCTCCGATAGCATGAAAGCCTCTTTCTTCGGCAAGCAGCCAATTTCGCTGCGAACCAAAGAAAAGACTTACTGCCCAGTTTAAACTCCAAAGACAAGCAGCAGGCAAACCCAGTGTCCAGACTAATACTTACATTCGAGACTCTTTTCCAGGTGCTGGCGGCCGAACGGACCTTGAAAGCAACCGTCAGGACCAGGCCAACTCCTACACCTCCGGGCCTTTCGGCGGCCATCTGCGGCATGTCGATCGAGCTGTTGGAGCCATCCGAAAAAGAGTCCGCCCTCGAGCTGCTCCGGTCAGCAGATTTGCCGCCAGCCGGAATTCATACCATCGACTAAGCAGCCAGGCGCCACGCGCGAGCCCTGAGCCGCCTGACATCAAAGACCGATAAGCATTGTCTGCGCTTGAATGAAGTGGCATGCACCGTCTATATGCAGCAGAGACAGTGCTCAAAAACACCGGATATGCAGGCCACATCTTGTGATAGCTAGCAGAGTACCAACATATTACTTCTTGATAAGAATCGCTCCAGGATCTGACAACTTAGGCGCTCATCTACCTGAAAAATCGCCTGGAAATTCGTTTTTTGGGGCGGTGACTAGCCGAAGTCAATTCATGCAGCTGTTGAGATTACGGCTGCAAAGAACTTCTTAGATGTTGCCTTTGAAAGAGACTGTTAAGTAGCCTGAATGTCTGATTTATTGATCATTCCTTAACAAGGCAACCAACAAACTAACAAGCATCTCTGTATCTGCATGCCTTTCTCAGCATCAGCTCTGCTCCTGACCGGGAGAAGGTGTTGGTTCGGCTTCTTGTGAACCTTCAGTAAACCAGCATATCGCCCAGACCGTGCCCGACACCCTCCAGTGCCGGGCCCTTTTTAACATGGAATGGAGGTATCCAGTGTTCAAATACAACGCTCCGTTGATGGCCATCACTGATGGTGATGTCGTACAGCGGCTTGTGCACCCGGACGTCTTTCGTAAGCTGCGCCTGTCGAATCCGACAGTCATCGGCGGAGACCTTCGGTACCTTGATGAGACTGGCGCCACGGTGTCCGTAACACCGACTGTTACATTCGTCGACTTCATCGAGACCAAGGTCTTCACCTTCCCCACCGGCAGATTGATCATCCAGCGTGATGGTCTGGAACTGCTGGCGGAAGTTTTCTACCGGAACCCGGGCAATGCCAGCGAGGAGGAGCGCAAAGTTCTGCGTTGCGCTCTGCGCGATCGATTGCTGGACGGCACGCCTAACAGCTCGCCGCTCTGCCCGTTTCCAAACACCCACGAGGCCACCAACCGGGCTCCTCACCCGGACTTCAAAGCAGCCGAATTGAGCATTTACTGCTACGACCCGGAGCGGTACTTGCCGGCTAACGAGATGCGAGACTTCATCGTCAGGTATGACGACTACGTTTACAAGCACTTCGAGCCGGAGAAGTTCTTCCGCCTCTGGACTCGTGCATTTGAAGCCAGCAACATGGCTCCCTGGCAGCCGTCCCCGTCGATGAAGGGCGTCGCTCAGCATTTTGTCGACAAAGCCGGCGAGTTGCTGACGACTCACCACTACCACCGCATGGACGCCGTCTGCGGCTTCTATAACGTAGCGATGTTCTTCATCGACCGGATGGGTTTCGAATTCACTTACGGCGAGCACAAAGCTGCCTTTCACGTGCTGCAAAGCACGCTGCGCCAGCTCGAGGCTCGGATCGGCCGACGTTTGAATCTGCGCGAGCAGGCCTGGGTGGTTGCTCTGCAGAACATTCCGGCGGAATTCATTCCACCGCAGCTCGCTCTGGGAGTGCGCTGGTTTAACAGCCCAACTGACACGAGCTACGTCTGCCGATTGCACAAGAACCTCAACCGGTTTGCGACCGACCAGCGTGTCGGCGAGTTCCAGTTGCCTTCCGTGTTCTCTCCGGTCAGTGCTGCCAGCATGCCGGCGACAGGCGGGCAACCCGACACCACCGGCAGTGACACACCCATGCCTCCGCCACCGGATATCCCACCGGTGAGCGAAGCGAAATAGTCGGTCGCGGAGGGAAAGGAGAGCCGGCAGCTGCTAACCGCTTCTTCTTCTCTCCACCTCTCTAAAAGGGCTGTGCGCTCACAAGTGTCCGACATGAAAATGTCTGGACATGAGCGCACAGCCCTTTCACTTCAAGCACTGCCCTGCAGACAGAATTTTTTTTGCAAATCATACGATATTCTATCGTAACTCGGGAATCGAAACGCCAGTGAAGCACTCAATTCCCAGATCTGGTTAAAGTCCGAAAGTAACTAATCCCAGCCAAAAGCAAGATTGAATCGATAACGACGAACGGGTTAACCGACGCGACGTCCCATTGACGCCCGACATCATAGTAAACGTACAAGAAGCAACAGATAATCGGAGTAAACAGGATGGTCAAAGTCCAGGTGCGCAAACTGATTGGTAAGAGCTTGCATGCCTCAGGCAAGCTTAATGTCGGCAACGTCAAAGCAGCTGCCAGAATCAAAAAAACACAGTCTTGATAATGCGAGTGCAAGCCGGTCAGCAGGCAAATGATCAGCGTCAAAGCGATCGCCCAGTTGACCGGTGAGATACCATCTTTCGACACCGAGCCAGTGCGTAAGACGCGGCGCCACAGCAAGAAACTGCCGGCGATTCCCAGCAGAAAAAATGCAGTTGCCATGCTGCTTGTAATGTGACGCGGCAGAAAGAGCGACAGCAGCCCTCTCAAATTGGACATTTTTTCAACAAATACTCCATAGAAATCGGACGATGTCTCGACTTGCAGCAGCACTTTTGGATAGCCGAGTACGTTTTCCCAGCCAACTACTTGACCGGCTACGGCAAGTAAAAGCAACTCTGACAGAGCTGCTACCGCCAGCAGCCGCCAGCGCCTGAAAACAATCGCCGGCACAATCAGCAGAAACAGGTACTGCAACTTGAACGTCGTCAAGGCGACGGCCGCACCAGCTGTAATATCACGCTTGCGAAGAAAGCACCAGAAGTACAGGCAAATGAGCCCAAAGAGCAATAGACCGGTCTGTCCCCAGAGAAAGTTGAGCCAGGTCGGCAAGAAGACCAGACTGCCAAGTACGAATACGCGCTTTTGAGTCCGAGAAAGGTCAATACGCTGCGACAAGAAGAGACCAACTCCGGTAAACAACGCTGCCAATGACATGACCGACCAGAGAAGATAAGCCGGCTTGATTGGGACGACAGCAAAGACTGCCATAATTAAAAAGAACAGCGGTGGATACTCTACAAACGGAAACCGATCAATATGCGAAGGCGCAATCAATCTGTTGAAGAATTCCAACTCGATCTGCCGATCATAAATCAAATGTCTTTGCTCTGACAGTGTCAGCTGCCCACCCATGTAGAAGAGAGTGAAATCGACGAAATGAAAGACTCCATCGCGCTCGAAGTAAAACAAATCGCCGGAGGCAAATAGTTTAAGCAGCAGATAAACTGACCCTACTAACCAGCAGCACAAAAATGAGACGTAAGAAAAGGAAAGAAGGCGCCACCAGTATTTGCGATCAGCAGCCATCGACAGCCTCAATCTCTACAGCTATTAAGACGCCATTTTAGCTGAATCCCAAGGTTGACAGGAGATGACCCAAACACGCGTCTGATAACAGGCGAATCATTAGAGAGATTTGCCGGTTTCAATCGGCTGCACCCTTGTTCTATGACCAGAGTAGCAGGGCATATCTCACTGGGGAGTATCCGCAACCGTCCAGTCGACCGGGAGTAGAGGCATGAAAGAGCCGTCCAACGCTATCCAACTGGCCATTGTTGGCGGCTGCGGTCGGGTTGGCTTGCCGCTCGGACTGGCATTCGCTCGCACCGGAAGAGTCAGTGTCACCTTGATTGACATCAACGAAGAGAAAGTCTCTCAAATCAATTGCGGTATCAATCCATACATGGAAGATGGCGCCAGTGACCTGCTGCTGGCGGTGAGAGGCAAATCGTTGCACGCAACTTCCTCCTCAAAGCGGCTCACGGATGCTGACTGTGTGGTGATGGTAATCGGCACCCCGCTCGACAACCACCTCAATCCGACCGTTTACGCTTTCAAGGCAGATCTTGATCGGGTCGTGACTGAAATGAAGGACGGCTCTCTCTTAGTGCTGCGGAGCACCATTTATCCCGGCGTGACCAAAATGGTCTATGACACGGTGCAAGCGCTACCACGCAAGATTCATGTGGCGTTCTGTCCGGAGCGGATAGCAGAGGGAAAGGCGCTTGAAGAGCTCACCTCTTTGCCGCAGATCATATCGGCGTTCGAAGCGGAATCAATGCAGAAAGCCAAAGATCTGTTCATGCTTGTGGCCAGCCAGTTAATCGAGCTTCAGCCGCTAGAAGCCGAGCTAGCCAAGCTCTTCACCAATGCCTGGCGTTACTTGAATTTCGCCATCTCGAACCAGTTTTACATGATTGCACAAAACAGCGGGGTGGACTTTTACAAAATCTACGATGCAATGATCAAAGATTATCCGCGCATGCGCTCCTTTGCTCGAGCCGGATTCGCAGCTGGTCCCTGCCTTCTGAAAGATACAATTCAGTTGTCCACTTTCGCCCATAACAACTTCTTCTTAGGGACAGCTGCCATGTTGGTAAACGAGTCCATGCCTAACTTCGTGCTCAATCAATTAAGCGATATCCAGCTCTCGACAAAAACCGTAGCGATTCTCGGCATGTCTTTCAAAGGAGATTCGGACGACCGCCGCGACAGCCTTTCCTACAAACTCAAGAAGATCTTGACCGTCTCCTGCCGCAAAGTACTCTGCAGCGATCCGTACGTTGATGATGCCGAATTGGTTGCGCTCGAAAACGCAATTGCAGAAGCAGATATTCTGATTGTCGGAGCTCCTCACAGCGCTTACAAAGACTTGACCTTCCCGGCAGACAAGCTGGTAGTGGATGTCTGGGGTTTATGGCGTTCCTAAATGCTGCGCCTGCAAGTTGGCAGAGACGGAATTGTCTGCTCCACTCGCTGGCGGCAGTTCGCTTTAGCCAGCCGGAGCCGAACGGTCTGACTGCTGATCATTTCTTTGCGCAGGTACAAGCATGAATTTAAACGGGTCCGAGAAAGTCGAAAAATAGCTTTGATCCGGCAGCAGCGGGTAGTGACATCCGAAAAGTTGATTGCACAACACCCTGAAAGTATTGACCGGAGTAATCGAATTATAGAACTTGCTGTAATCTCGACCGGGCAGATAAATGCCATAAAAGATCGGCATTCTACCCAATAGCATTTCAGGATTCGGCCGGCCAGCTTTCAGTTCGTCATAAGCTAAGGAGCTGCCGTGGTCGGATTGCAAGACAATCACCGGCGGACCAGGGGAGCGCTCCAGAATTTCACGGATAGCCGGAATCAAACGCTTTTCAAGAAAGATGGATTGTTCGACATACGCAGGACGGTCGAGCCAAGCCATCTTTGTGTAGAACGGTGATTTATCCTTTGCAGGCGTACCGTCGGCTCTAAACAGATAGGGCGGGTGAGGCAAAAGCAAGTGAACGAACACGAATTTCGGTCCAGGCCAACCAACTGATCGGCTGAGATCGGCAAAAACACCTAATCGTTGCTCTCTCTTTACTGACTGCAACCAACTTTGCACACTGGGCAATAACGAAAGTGGACTGGCATTAGTCAACTCGACCATGAAATCAGAAGACCAGAATGCTTGGCCGGTATACTTTGCGCCCGAGGAGCAATCATCGGGAAACTCGCCCGGACCAAGGTGAACGTAGCTGTAACCAGCCGATCGAAGAGCCGTCACCAATTGATTCTCTCGCACGAGTTGAACGAGCGGTCCGTAATTGTTGTACGCCTTTCCCAACAGCTCAGGAATATCGGTAAGGTGACGCAGATTGAGAGAGGATGCCAAAGACGGAGCGGTCATACAGTAATTGCAGCGGCTATCCGGCGCTATAAAAAAGCCTTCCTGCTTCAAGCTGCTCACAAACTGGCCGGCATCATGCTTGTACGCCTCGAGCATCACGTCCGGACGCGAATAGCCGTCGAGAATGATGTAATAGATATCCGGAAAGATCCGCCCCGGGCTGCCGGTCT
>CAZSNX010000037.1:8962-16874 GCA_964607945.1 uncultured Candidatus Obscuribacterales bacterium | reverse complement strand
CTGCTGATTAAACAAGGCAATTCGAGCGAAGCAAGCAAAGAACTCCAAGAATTCATTCGGCTGGCTCCGCAAGATCCTGACATTTCAAACGCGCAAAAACTGCTGGCCCAACTGTCTCACAGCGGTTAGCCAGAATTGGCGCAGAGGCCGCCGCTGATACCGCAGAAAATAACAGAAGGCGACTCAACCACCACGATGTCCAGGGGAAAGCTACGAACTGCTCCGATCTTTCTGATAAATTTTTTCTACCGGATTCAACAAGTCGAATGTCCGAATTGCTCACCCTGCGAGACTTTCCAGCATTGTTTATACCATTACATAGCAGATCGAAAACAATCGAATATGCAATGAATATCACTTGCTGTGCGTAAAATTACCATAGCGAAAATACGCTACAATGCCATAATGGTGGCACCTGACAGGTCCGAAGCCGCTCTCACCAGCCACTCGGAAACGTCTCTGGTTGCATAATTCTGAAGGATCTTCGATGACTGAAGTCACAAAAATATCTTGCTCATATACGGTAATAGCAGCTTTCGGCTGTGCCTTTCGGGACTCAAGCACCAGTCAGTTCTTGACACTAAAACGCAGATGTAGTCTAATTCGGCTGTGATTGCAGTCAGAAAGAAGCGTCCGTGGTTTTTGAGTCAAGTTCAGATAGGGCGTCAGGTATAACCTGCTCGGCAGGCGATAGAACGTCCCAATATCGGCTGGGTGAGGCTGGTCCTCGCCGCTACGGGGAGCCCCAATGCGGATAAAAGAGATCGAACTTGATAATTTCAAATCATTCGGACGGCGCACCACTATTCCGCTGCTGGATGGATTTACCACGATCTCCGGACCAAACGGCTCAGGCAAGTCCAATATCATCGACAGCCTGCTTTTTGCTTTGGGGTTATCTTCCACGCGCTCGATGCGGGCTGAGAGACTGCCCGACTTGCTGAACAATTTGAGCGGCAAGAACGAAGCAAAGGTTACTGTTCGTTTCCAGAGCGAAGACAAGAAAGAGATTGAAGTCAGCCGCCGAATTCGCGTAAAGGACAACGGTTACACCAGTACCTACAACCTGAACGGCAAGAATGCGACGCTGTCTGAGATACACGAGGAACTGCAGAAGTACAACGTCAGTCCGACCGGATTCAACGTCATCATGCAAGGAGACGTTACCGGCATCGTGACGATGAGCCCGACGGAGCGGCGCAAAATTATTGACGAGCTGGCTGGCGTTGCCGAGTTCGATCGCCGCATTGATCAAGCCAATGAAGAACTTTCAGCGGTCGGCGAGAAAATCGAGCATCAGAAGATAGTCCTTGCTGAAATCATTATTCGACTGGAACAACTGCAAACAGATCGGGATCAGGCCCTCAAATACCTGGACTTGAAAGAGCAAAAGGAAAAGGTCGAGCGAGATTTAATTTTCGTCCGCGTCAACGAAGTCGAAAACAAGGCTAAAGCAGAGCTCGCAGAGATTGAAAGACTCAATCAAAAGGAGACAAACCTGCTGGAAGCGCTTGAGAAAGCTGAAATCGAGCTGCTTACCTTGCGCTCGGAGATGGGCAGGCTCGACCAGGAGATACGCGAAAAGGGCGGCAACGAGCAGCTCTTGTTGAGGCAGGAAGCAGAGAACAAACGCGGGGAATTGACCCGCGAAGAGAACAAGTATTCGAATCTATCCGGGGTTATCGGCGAAAAGTCCAAGCTGCAGAAGAGCCTGCAAGGACAGATCAAGACAATCGACAAGCATCTCGGCGAGCTTGCCAAGCAGAAAAAACAAAGCCAAGAAGACCTGCAAGCGATTCAACTCGCTCTTGTTGAAAAGCAAGGGGCGCTCAGCGCAGTAAATGCAGAAATCGAAGTATTGCGGCAAGAAAAGGATCGCTCTTCCGATCAAGTAACCAGCCTGCACACAGAATTGCAGTCGCTGCGCGATCAAAAGCACAAATGCGAAGTCCGGAAAACTGAGCTTGCGACCAGGCGCGAAGGTCTTGAAAAAGAGCTGGATGCTATTCGCAATTCCGCCACAGGAGCGATCGGCAAATCAGCTCAATTGAAAGGGCTGATTCAAACAATGGAGCGAAAGTTCACCGACGATCAAGCGACAGTTCTAGGCATCGAACGTAGTACCAGGCAACTTGAAGCGGAGATTGATTCTACGCGCGAAGAGATCGAGCACAAAAGACAAGAGCTCGAGACATTGAATCGCAAAGTGGTTCAAGTTGAAACTCATCGTGAGGTTGCAGGCGAGAGCGGCTATGGCAGGGCTGTAGAAGCAGTTCTTGCTGCAGGAATAAGCGGCGTGCATGGCACTGTCGGACAACTGGGACAGGTCGACGATCGATACACCAAGGCGCTTGAAATAGTGATTGGACCGAGACTGGCTCACATTGTCGTAGAAGACGATCAAGTCGCGCAAGAGTGTATTGAGTTGCTCAAGCGGACGCAAAGCGGGCGCGCCACATTTGTGCCTCTCAATAAGATTGCCACGCAGCCACCAGGTCTCCTGCCGAATCGACCGGGCGTAATCGACTTCGCCTACAATTTGGTCGACTTCAACCCTAAGCACGCCAAGGCTTTTCAGTATGCCTGCGGGCAGACGATTATAGTAGACACCATCGAATCGGCAAGAAGGCTCATTAACCAGGCGCGAATGGTGACATTGGAAGGCGAGCTATTCGAGAAATCAGGCTCAATAACCGGTGGTGCCGAAGGCAAGTCAAAACTGCACTTTTCCAATAAGGGCGAAACCGACATCGGAGTCCTCAAAGCCAAAGTCAAAACATTGTCGGATGACATTCGCTGGTTGCAAGACTCATTGAAAGAGCTGGTGGCACAGCTCAATGATGAGCGCAAGAGACACACCGACACGAGCGCTGTGCTGGCCCAAAAGCAGGCAGAGCTTGATGCCAAGCGCAGAGAGTGCCAGGCAGTCGACAAGGAGATCGAAGATCAAAAGCCGCGCCTCAAGTCGAATGCAGATGAAATCGAAAAGATAGACCATGAAGTCATCCAGCTTCAAGAATCACTGAAAGAGCTCGATAAGAACATCAATAAGATGCAAGATCAGCTCGGCGATATTACCGGCAGCGGTAATCGCACGCAGATTGAGCGCCTGATCGGTGAATCGGAAGAGCTGCGGGCCGATGTCGAAAACGTCGAAAGTAGCGCAAAAGATGTCCAGAGAGAACTCGACAAGATTGAAACGGAAGAGCGCTTGGAGCAGAACAACAAGCTCGCCTTGACCACCCAGTTGGACGAGCTTACAAAGGAGCTCGATGAGCTCACCACGCAACGCCCTGAGTTCGAGCGCATCATTACCGAGCTAAAGAGCGCCATTGCCGAAGTGGAGAAGAAAGTCACAGAGCTTTCTTCCGAGCTGACCCAACTGCAGGAAAGCAAAGATCAATTGCACGAAAAGATAACGGCCGTGCAGGTAAGGAAGACCAAAATCGATCAAGATCTCATTCACCTGAAAGAGGAGCGCGAAGAGCGCAAGTTGGCACACTTCGATCTCGACCGCGAAGTAGTTGCGCTCAAAGCAGAAATAGAGCAAATACTGGCGGAGAATCCCGACTACGAGCCGCCGTCACAGGGCACCGTGGACCAATTGAAGCACCAAGCGGAACGCCTCGAAAAACGAATGCGCGCACTCGAGCCTGTCAACATGAAGGCGCTCGAGGAATACAGTTATACGGACAATCGGCGCAAGGAATTAGACGAAACTCTAAACACACTGGCGACCGAAAAAGAAGAGATCTTGCAGCGCATCAGCGGCTACGACGAGCTGAAGAAGCGCACTTTCATGGAAGCATTTGAAGCCATCAATAACAACTTCCAAGAAATTTTCGCAGAATTGTCTCATGGTCACGGGCGGCTAGAGCTTGACAATCCGGAAAACCCATTCATGGGCGGGCTCATCATCCGCGCTCAACCCCGCGACAAGAAAATGCAACGGATCGAAGCTCTGTCCGGTGGCGAGAAATCACTGACGGCGCTATCTTTCGTCTTTGCCTTTCAGCGTTACGCACCGGCTCCGTTTTATGCTTTCGACGAAGTGGACATGATGCTCGACGGCTTCAATGCGGACCGGCTCGCTCGCATGGTCAAGCACCAATCTACAAGCGCTCAATTCGTTGTCGTCAGCTTAAGAAGACCGATGATTGAAAACGCAGATCATGCAATCGGCGTCTCACTTCGCGCCGACGGATACTCCAGAGTAATTGGTATTCGCGAAGTCCACATCCCGGAAGAACAAGCGGTCGGAGCTTAGAGGCGATAGAAAGAGAGATGCGATTGCGAACCGGTTTAAATAGAAGTGCGCACTCTGGCTTTCAAGAAGAGGCTTCCTGTGAGCAATCCTGAAGACCATCAAAATTCAGATATCAATCCGGCACCGGCTTTGGCACAGCGGCAAGAGGAGACCAAAGCGGAGCTCTCGGCCGCTGCTGACTCA
The DNA here is from genome assembly GCA_964607945.1 of uncultured Candidatus Obscuribacterales bacterium. Classification (GTDB taxonomy): domain Bacteria; phylum Cyanobacteriota; class Vampirovibrionia; order Obscuribacterales; family Obscuribacteraceae; genus JAGVKB01. Next base: position 12,424 of record CAZSNX010000037.1, on the reverse strand, counting down.
ACTGCTCAGCCTGAGCTGGCAGAGAAGGTGGCAGCCTTCAGGCTCAGTTCATCGCCCGAGCAGCCCATGAACGAAGAGCCAGCCGCAAGTGAAGCAACCCCGGCGACGGAGATGCCGGCGGCAAAAGAAGGTGGTATCGAAATTCTCGTACAGATGGCCGAGAAAAATGAAATCGATCCGAAAAACATCGACATCATCGACGTCACCGATAGATTCTTAAAAGCAATTGCGGCAGCACCGAAAGAGAACTTGAGACAAAGCGGGAAAATCTTGTTCCACGCTTCCGTGCTCCTTCGCATGAAAGCCGAGGCATTGCTGGCTATCTCTAACGATGATGACAGCTTCGCTCTCGACGACTTCATGGAGTTCGACGAAAACGGCAGCCCAATCATTTACGATTCCCATACCGAGCCGGTCGCACGCCAGATTACTTTGCAAGATCTCGAACGAGCACTGGTAAGGCGTGCCCATTCAAAACAGTTCCGCCAGAGAAAGGTAACACTCGAACAACTAATCGAAGCTCTGCGAGAGGCAGAGAAGATCGAGACTCAACGATCCCATAAACGGCACACCCCGAAGATCGATCTGGAAGGGCAGCATGAGATCAATGATGTCGAAGATATCTTGGATCTTGCTCACGACGAGGATATCGAGTTAGTGATTCAGAGAATTGAAGAAATTCTGCTGAAACTTGTCGATAACAATGACCTGGTTTCACTCCTCGAGCTGATAAAGTTGCTTGGACGAGGCGGAGATTGGGTCGACGCTTTCCTGGGAGTGCTCTTCCTTTCCAACGCAGGCAAGATTTCTCTCCAACAGGACGAGTTCTACGGACCCTTATACATAGTAAGGGTCGATCAACCACCGGCAGTACCGCCTACACCTATAGCCGTCTAAACTAGGAGGCTTACCCCCGGAGTTCTTCGTAACTATGAGCGTTAAGGCAAAAATCGAAGCAGTCTTGTTCCTGACGGACAAGCCCATCCATGCGGCCGCAATCGCACGCATCGTCAACGAAGACGTACAAATCGTACGGCAAACTCTGCTTGAGCTCATTCACGACTATGAAGGACGTGGTGGTGGGCTGGAGATTGCCCAGGACAACGGCTACATGTTCCAAGTGAAAGACGAATACAGCTCGATCATCGAAGAGTTCTTGCCGATGGAAATGTCGACGGCGCTTCTGCGAACACTCTCAGCGATCGCCATCAAACAACCGGTAATGCAGTCTGAAATCGTGAGAGTTCGCGGCGCGGGAGCCTACGACCATATTAAGGAGCTTTTGGCCAGAGAGCTCATCCTCAAGAAAGAAGAAGGACGCTCGCCGATCCTGACAACCACCAAGCGCTTCCAAGAGTACTTCCGGCTCACCAAGGACGCGAAGTCCCTGCGGCAAACCATCAAGAAGCAAGATGCAATCAAGGCCCAAGAAGACGCTGCCGGCGGTGCCGGCCAGCTCGGTTTGCCGCTGCCTAGTGTAGTTCAAGACGAAACCACCGTTAACGACCCCGCCGCTTCCGGCGAGTATGACGCCGCGATCGAAAAGTTGCTTGATACTGCAATTGCGGTTGCCGAGGACGCTGCTGCTGCACAGGCTAGCACCGCGGCCGATACTGCCACCGAAATCGCTCATCAATCCGGTTCGGGCGATGCGATCGCACCGCCCCCGGCGACGGTAACCGAAACGGCTCTTTAATGAACCAGCCTAAGCAGCCTTCAGTCTATGCAATTCTTGCTGCAGGCGGGCTCGGCGCTCGTCTGTCTCAAAGCTCCGGTCTTAAGCCAAAGCAATTCTTGCAATTGCATGGAAAGCCGCTCTATCAGTGGTCGCTCCTTACGCTGTGCAATCATCCCGAGATCAAGCGAACAATTGTTGCAACACTGGAAGAAATGGCACCGTCCGTTCGCTTAGACATTGAACAGTTGGGGTTGAGCGATAAAGTGACAGTCATAGTCGGAGGAGCGACCCGACAAATATCAGTCAGTCGCGGCTTGCAGGCGATCTCAGAAATGAACCAGGCACCGGAGATGGTGATTGTCCACGATGCTGCTCGACCATTTCTGAGCACCGATTTGATCGACGAGGTAATCTCATCCGTTCGCCGCAATGGCGCGTGTACCGCCTGCATTGCCGCTTCCGATACGGTGAAGAGAACAGATGGCGCTTGCATCGCAGAAACGCTTGACAGGGACTCTTTGGTTTTAGTTCAAACCCCGCAGGCTGCGAAGTTCGAATGGTTGATGGACGCTCATGAACGTGGCAAGCAGTTGGACTTGAAGGTAACTGACGACGCTGCCTTGTTAGAAGCGGCCGGCTACAAAGTAAGCACGGCACAGGGCTCAAAATTAAATTTGAAGATTACCGACCCCGAAGATCTGGTACTGGCCGAAGCGATTGCAAATGTACTCGCTTTCAACTATCCGGCAAGTTGAATGAACGATCATTGTGTGATAGCCTTCCAGCTGTCACACGCCACCACTGAAGGTGCTCCATTTGATCTGCGGGCGAGTAGTGATTCAGCAAGACCTTGACGGGCACAAACCGTCGTCAGTCTAGCTGCAGGTGACGCAAAGGGTGACTGAGTAGATCCCGAGCGCTGATAATGTACCAGCTCTTGCCAATTAGCTTAAAATCACTAGAATGAGGGGTAGCTTGTGAACCTGTTTGGATGGCAAAAGGAAGTTATGTCTCAAGATAATACCGAAACGCCTGAGAATAAGCCGGCTTCAACCAACGGAACTAACGGACGATCGGCAAAGAAGGAGGTTGATCTCTTTCCGGCAGTGATCGATCGAAAAAATATGCCGATGGTGTCATCGCGGATCGTTCCCACCAACAGTGGACCTCACATATCAATGTTCGCTCCGGCAAACTTTGACGAGGCACTGGATATAGTGGAATGTTTGCGAACCAGATGCGCCGCCACCATCTCGCTGGAGAATCTCCGCAAACAAGATGCAAATCGATTGGTCGATTTCGTATCGGGAGCATCCGCTGCAATTGACGGCGACTTTCACAAAATGAGTGAACAGGTTTATCTCTTTTGCCCCAGCAATTTCAGAATTGTGAGCAGTGAGAAAGAAACTGCCAAATCCACCAGGGAGCCGAATCCCCTCGACTTCCTCTACAGCGGAGCCGGCACTGCAGATAAACTGAGTTTAAGCAGCCTTTGGCCTAAGAGTTAAGCTTTATTAAAAAGTTCTCATCCGACATCGATTGTGGGTCGGACGGGTCCCTCTTCAAGTTTTTTAACCGCCGCCCAATTCGGCCGCTGCTATTATGTGTTTACAAGGCACAGGGTGGAATTACCGCCAGGTGCCGTGTTTCCTCCTTACCTAATCCACCACAACAAGTCCTTCCCCCGTGTCTTTTGGGGGAAGTTCTTTTTTGGGGCAAAACGCTATTGCACCTGGCTTTCTCGACCCATTTCGGCAAATTCAGCCAGTTTGGCGGCGGCTTTT
>CAZSNX010000037.1:4166-8952 GCA_964607945.1 uncultured Candidatus Obscuribacterales bacterium | reverse complement strand
AAGTCCTTCCCTCCCAAAGTCATGCGGGAGGGAAGTTCTTTTTTGGGGGAGGTGGCCTGAGCTGCGAGTAACTGGGACTAACCGGCCGGCTAATCTGTGGGGCAAAAACCTGTGGTCCTACTCGCAGTCGACATGAGCGGTGAGCCTTTGGCACGAATTACACTTGAAAACATAGATGCCGGTACAGTCACTGAAACCCTGATCCCAAAACTCCGCTGTATATTCCTGAACCACCTTTTCGAACAAGGCCCGACCATCGCCATCCGGCGCATTACTTTCAAAGTCGTCACGCTTCCAAGGACCGGTATAGACCATCGGTTGCTTGCAACAGAACTGCCAGCGTTCACCCTGCCAGGTTAGATAGGCAGGCGTGCGAAGCAGCTCCAGCATCAAGTCCGTCGGGAGTTTTACCTTAACCCAGCCTCGCTGGCCCTGCGAAACAGTTTCAAACTCTGTCGTTGCTATCCTCGGCCCACCATGAGTAAGCCCCTCTACGACCTGTTCCCAAGAGACCATTCCGAAGGCAGTATCCTTCGACAGGGCAACCCTTCCGGCTCGCAAACAACCATAGCAAACTCGCATTTCTTCGTCGTCGATTTCCGGGAAAGGTACATCTTCCCCGCAGGAATGGCAGGCGACGTCTTGACGATCGTCGGCATCCAACCCATTGCCTTCTCCGCAATGAGAGCAGTCAACCATGACTGCAGCACCGATGCCAAGACTAAAGCAATGAGTACCTTCCTTGCGGCAAAGGGAGCAAGCAGCTATTCCCACGTATTCGGATGCCTCGTCAGTCACCGCCTCAAACAGTGGAAATGGAATCCCCAGGTCTTCAAACTTAATTCCCAAGTTGCACCTTTACTTCCTGCATTGGATCGGTTGACATCTTTGCTTGACGGCAGCCGAGTCCTATTTCCTATTCCCGGGAGGCCGAATTCGTAGACTGCTGCTTCGTTCTAGGAGCCGCAGTCACAACCTCTTGAAGAACAATCTGCACCAATGGTCTGGATTTCATCTTCTCAACGAAGTAGTTGACAAGCTCATGTTGAAGGAAAGTTCGCAAATCCATGCCGTGAGACTTCGCTGCAACTGGTCCTTTTTCTAATATCGACTCGACTTCCGACTTCAGCCGCACCAGGAATTCTTCCGGCGACAAACCTTTAGGAAGGATCAATCCCTTCATGGAGATGTCCGGACCGGCAGCAATTCGCTTACCACGATCCAGGGTGACGGCAACTGTCACCATGCCGTCCTCCGCCAGATGCCGGCGTTGTTCGACAATTTGATCGTCAATCTCCCATTCGCGGGAAGAATCGACCAGTACGACACCAGCTTTGATGGCCGATTGTTTCTGAGCTCTGTCCTTGAACACTTCGAGAACGTCTCCATTCTCCATGATGAAAACATTTTGCCCGCTGATTCCACATTCTTCCGCTAGCTCCCCGTGCCGAACGAGCATGCGATACTCCCCATGAACCGGCATGAAGAATTTCGGCTTGCAGAAGTTGATCATCATCTTCTGCTCTTCCCTGCAAGCGTGTCCGGAAACGTGAACTCCGGCATTGCGACCATAAATCACATCAGCACCACGCACGAACAGCGCATTGATCGTATTGGCGATCGAACGCTCGTTGCCGGGAATCGGAGTTGCCGAAATGATTACAGTATCACCTGCAACTATCTTGATCTGTTTATGCTCATCATTGGCAATTCTGGTCAGCGCTGACAGCGGTTCACCCTGACTGCCGGTTGTAAGCACCACTACTTTATCCATCGGCAAATTCTTAGTTTCTTCCGGCGGAATGATCAGCCCGTCAGGATAGGTCATATAACCTAGTTCTCGTGCGATTCCTGCCAGATTCAGCATTGACCGCCCAAGCACGGTCACCTTTCTTTCGTACTTCATTGCGGCTTGAAGCACCTGCCTGACTCGGTGGACATTGCTGGCAAAAGTCGTAACAATGATGCGTTTCTTGGCATTGGCAAAAATTTCGTCAAGTTTGCGCCACACGGTTCGCTCGGAAGGTGTGAATCCTTCGCGCTCAACATTGGTGCTATCGCTCATTAGGAGCAGAACTCCCTCTTCGGCAGCTGCAGTTAAACTGGCGATATCGTATTGCTCGCCGTCAACCGGAGTGAAGTCAAACTTGAAATCACCAGTATGCACAACTGTTCCAATTGGCGTGCCAATGATCAAACTGTACGAATCAGCAATCGAGTGCGTACAGCGTATGAATTTCACCGAAAAACAGCCGATCTTCACTTCCTGCCGCGGCTTGACCTTGCGCATTACGGTGCGATCTTCCAACCCTACTTCGGCTAATTTCCCTTCCAGAAGACCGAGAGCCAAAGACGGTCCATAAATGACAGGAATCGACAGATGGCGCAAGATAAAAGGAATGCCACCGATATGATCTTCGTGCCCGTGAGTGATTACCAATCCGCGAATCTTATCTTGATTCTCAACTAGAAAGCTGTAATCAGGCAACACCAAATCAACGCCCAACATATCCTCAGATGGAAATGCCAAACCAGCGTCCACCAGAATCATGTCATTGCCATATCGCAAGACCATCGTATTTTTGCCGATCTCGCCCAATCCACCTAGCGGAATTACTTTCAGTCCCGCTCCGGATATCGACGCGGAGCCGGTTGCACTCTGCGCTTGAGAGCTAACGCTGCTTCGACTTTTCTTCGGTCCGTCTGTCGGCGTAGAATGATCAGAAACCACTAGGAACTCCTTTCTCCGGCACTTGCCAAATTAATCTTCAGGCGGTCGGAAGTTTTACGGAAGCATTGAACTCTTTAAGAAGGGCATCCATAGACTCTCTATGCTTGTCAGTCAAAGGCACCAACGGCAGCCGGAGATGCGGCTTGCAAAGTCCCAGCTTGGAAAGCGCGTACTTCACGCAAGTTGGATTCGGTGCCATGAATATCCCCTTGAACAGCGGCAGATACTGATAGTGGAGCTTTCTGGCCTTTTCCATGTCGCCGGAGAAATAGGCGTTGATCATTTCACTTACCGCCGGTCCGACCAAATGTGCAGCGACGCTCACTACGCCGCATGCTCCTACGGACAAGAACGGCAGCGTCAAGAAATCATCGCCAGAATAAATGCGGAAGTCCTCGCGCGCGCGTCCTGCGACATCAGCAGCCTGCTCAACGCTGTTAGTAGAATCCTTCAGCGAACAGATCGTACGAGCACGCCTGGCAAGCTCAACCATTGTCTCGGGAAGAATATTGACACCGGTTCTGCCCGGAATGTTATAAACCATGATCGGCAGCCGTGTCGCATGAGCAACTTGCTCGAAGTGGGCTATTAATCCTTCCTGACTGGGCTTGTTGTAGTAGGGAGCGACGATCAACAACCCATCCGCTCCATTCGTCTCGGCTTCTTGCGAGGCTTTGATCGTTTTTACAGTGGAGTTGGTACCAGCACCCATGATTACCTTTGCACGCTCCTTCACACGCCCCTTCACGGCTTTCAGAAGCTCCTTCTTCTCGAACTCTTCAAGAGTAGGGCTTTCACCGGTAGTGCCGGCTACAACAATCGATTCTGTGCCCGCGGAAAGCAAATGATCTACGATTCGATCAACTGCTTTAAAGTCAATTTGGAGATCGTCGTCGAATGGCGTTACCATCGCGGTTATCACTCGACCAAACATTGAGGCATCAACTCCGATCATGTCCCAATTCTCCTTGATTTAATCGCTTTGACACTTCCACCGAGTTCACCAACGAAGGCAATAGAGCTCGCTTCCCGACTGGAAGCGATGTTTTCCGGAGATGCAGTCGCTTCGTTCATAGATTCCCCTTAGCGCTTCGCAGCTTGCTTGAGCAGATTATGCTTCAACAAATACTCAGCAATACGAACTGCATTCAGCGCAGCCCCAATCCTCAAGTTATCTGCCACGACCCACATATTCAGACCAGTCTCAGAAGAAGTGTCTGGTCTAATTCGCCCAACATAGACCGGATCTTCGCCGGCGGCATCGAGCGGAGTCGGATAGAAAGCTTCATCAGGATTGTCCCAGACCTCAATTGCAGGACTGTCTGCCAGTATCTCTCGCGCCTGAGCCGGGCTCAAGGCTCGCTTGAGCTCTACCGTCACTGATTCGCTATGGCTGATCACCACCGGAACTCGAACAGCAGTACAGGTAATTGGAAGATCGGGAATTTCGAGCATTTTTCTCGATTCATTTACGACCTTCATCTCTTCCTTCGTGTATCCGTTGTCCAGAAACTTGTCTATGTGCGGAATCAAATTGAAGGCGATCTGGCGCTGAAACACTTGCGGCTCATATTCCTTTTCTTCGAGAACGCAACGAGTCTGCTGCTCCAATTCATCCATTGCCTCCTTGCCGGCTCCGCTTACAGACTGGTACGTAGATACGATCACCCTCTTCAGCCCGGCCGCTTCGTGCAACGGCTTCAACACCACAACCAGTTGCGCGGTCGAACAGTTGGGATTAGCAATGATGCCCTTGTGATTGGACAAAACGTGAGCGTTAACCTCCGGCACCACTAGTGGTACTGTCGGTTCCATCCGGTAGGCGTTTGTATTGTCAATTACGACCGCCCCTTGCTCGACCGCAATCGGCACCCACTCTTTGCTGATCGACTCGCCCGCCGATGACAATACGATGTCGACATCCTTGAAGCATTCAGCGGTGGGCTCGGAGATCGGATAGGACTTTCCCTTGAATGTGACTGTTGAATCTTTGGAACGCGCACTTGCGAGCAGCTTGAGCTGGCCAACCGGGAAGTCGCGCTGCTCCAATACTTT
>CAZSNX010000037.1:0-4156 GCA_964607945.1 uncultured Candidatus Obscuribacterales bacterium | reverse complement strand
CGCAACAGTAACCTGTCTGTCCATTCCTCTACTCTCCTCCGCAGTCCTAAGCTTTAGCTCCCGTCAAATCCAACAACTTGTCCAAACCAACTTCCATTGAGTCCATTGCGACTACAGCTTTGACAGACATCAGGATTCCTTTGTCAAAGCAATTCGTATTGTAACTATCGTGCCGAATGGTAAGGAGCTCGCCATCGGCACCGAAGATTACTTCTTGATGCGAAATCAAGCCAGGCAGCCTCAGTGAATGAACACGCACACCAGCTGCTCCGGCTGCTCCCCGTGCGCCCGGAATCAACTCCCTTTCGTTTACCTCACGAGAGTTGAAGGTCGAGCCGGTCGAATCCAACTTTCGAACCGTGTGCATAGCAGTGCCCGAAGGTGCATCGAGCTTCCTCGTATGATGCATCTCGACTATCTCGACATTCGAAAAGAGGCTGCCGGCCATCCTGGCAAATTCCATCATAAGTACGGCACCAACGGAAAAATTGGGAACAATCATCCCGCCCAGCTTCTTAGTTTTAGCCGTCTCGACCATATGTTCGATTTGATTCTCGAGAAGCCCTGAGGTACCTACCACCGGACGGATGCCTTTATCCAACGCTAAATCGACAGTCTCGACAGACGCTTCAGCACAGGTGAAATCCAGATAAACATCCGGCACAGCCTGGGCAATAACATCCTGAAATCGGCTGCTGACAAGTATACCAAGCTTGCCAACTGAGACAAGATCGCCGATATCTGCCCCGACATACGCAGCACCGGGCTTGCCGAACGCTCCAACCAGCTGCAACTCTGCATCTTGAAGAATGCAACGAGCGCTTGCGCGCCCCATTTTGCCGTTGATCCCGCCTATTACAACTCTTATCTTTTCGCCCACAACAACTATTCACTCCCGGCCTAAACCGCCAGCTGTGCCGTCTAAAATGCCACAACAGTATAGCCGGGAACGCTTCGAAGCGGCTACCGAAACCTTGAATACTTGCGGTTCTGATCGTGCCTGGAGCCTAGACTGCTACGATCGCTAAGAGTTTACCGAGCTACCTTGAGCCAGAGCTAGCCTACCGGTCGATCCGAAGCCGCCGGCTCCGCGTTCATCGCCGGAATCGAGCTCGTCGACTTCCACTAACTCGACTCTGGGAACCGGCACAATCAGCAGCTGCGCGATGCGCTCACCCGGCTCGAAGCTGTATACCTCATCTCCAAGATTGATGGCTAGCACCTGAACTTCGCCACGATAATCACTGTCGATGGTTCCAACACAGATGGTCAAAGTGATTCCAGCCTTCGCCGCCAAACCTGAGCGTGGACGCACCTGTCCTTCGTAACCGGGGGGAATCTCTAACATGATGCCGGTCGGAATCTTGGTTCGTTTGCCAGGTTTAAGCTCAATCCGTTCGGATATGGCCGCTGTCAAATCGAGTCCAGCCGAACCCGCAGTGGCATAACGCGGAAGTTCCACACAATGCGGGAGGCGCTTCACTTTCAGCTTGATCGAATCGGTCACAATGACCTCCTTGCATAATTAAGCAACTAACAACTAACTGTGTATTCCGTGTTCAACTCTGACTGGGGACCGACAACCACTAGTGACAATCTCTCACTGACGAGCAAGTCGTTGGCAAGTTGCTTTACATCAGCACTGTTGACCTTTTCAATATCTCGGCAAATTTCGTCCACTTCCAATTGCCGGCCGAAGAACAGCTCTCCATAGGCATTTCGGCTAGTACGGTTGCGCATGGACTCGAGCCCAAGCAGCAGATCGCTCTTAAGCTGTGCTTTCGCACGATTGATTTCAGCTTCAGTCAGCCCTTCCGACTTTACTCGCCGAAACTCTTCGGTAACCAGCTCCAATACTTGTTTTACCTTGGTCGGTCCGGTGCCGGCATATACACCGAACAAGCCGCAGTTAGTGTGGCTCGCTTTGTAGCTGTTGATGGTGTAGACCAACCCTCTCTTCTCTCGCACTTCTTGAAATAGTCTCGATGACATATTGCCGCCCAAGCCTAGATCTAGCACGGCGAGCTGATAGCGCCGGTCATCAGCCACTGCGATTCCCTCGGCAGCAATCGAGATATGAGCTTGCTCAATATCCTTATCCTTGACGATCAGGCAAGGCTTCATTTGCGGTCTTCCGATTGTCGGTTTGGGCTTTCCTGGCTCAATCTTGCCTAACTCACGACTGAGCTGCTCGATTGTGGACTTCTCATCAAACTTCCCGGCGATTGAAACAATCATGTTCTCTGGTCTGTAGAAGCGATCTATATGATGCTTCAGCATCTCACTTGTAATACCGGTTACGGTCTCTTCCGTTCCTGTAATCGGACGACCGAGCGGATGACCAGGCCAGATATTCAGGAGCATGAGCTCCTGGGAAAGATCTTCAGGGTCGTCTTCATACATTCTGATCTCTTCGAGAATCACCTCCCTTTCGAGAGCGAGATCAGCTTTGTCGAGCTTTGCATCCTTAAGCATGTCAGCAAGCAGCTCGATTGCCACTGGCAGTTGATCGCCCATCACTCGACCGTAGAAACAAGTATTCTCCTTGCTAGTAGCCGCCCCCAAACTGCCACCGACATCTTCGATCTCCTGGGCAATCTCCTGGGCGCTTCGTTTAGCGGTACCCTTGAAAAGCATGTGCTCTAAACAATGAGATACGCCATTGTTCACTTCTTCCTCATCTTCAGAGCCGACGTCGACCCATATCCCGATGGAAGCCGAGTAAACTTCGTCGACAACTTCAGTGAGAATTCGAGTACCGTTTGGAAGAACTGTCTTCTTGATCATTGCCTGTTTTCGCTAAATACTGTTTGGGAGAGCCGAATCGCCCTCCGCACTCCTACTTGATTGGCTAATTCTAGCTGAAATGCTCCAAAACAAAAACACCACCCGAACTTAATCGCGGCGGTGTTTTTGCTACTGCCTGGCTGCCTGCTGCGATACAGGCTCAGTATTTCCTCACGCTTCAGCCAATCCTTCACGTGGGGCGGGCTTGCTTGCTGTCGTTGCCGGTTAGCGCCAACCTGACGTTTCCGCAAAGCCCCTCGGCTCGAAGCAGTGACTTCGCTTCACTGCTCACCGTTTCTGTTAAAAGAATAGCAGTGGTGGCACGACGATGGAAGTACCCCAGTAGACATTTAAAGATCTAGTTCTTGACAGTGATTGCAGCTTCTATTTTAGAAACTTTCGCCGATCGATTTTGATTAACAAGCGCCGGGCCTATCCGCTAGAACTGGCTTGGCGACTTCGCATATGCAGTATATATAAATCTCGAATATACTCTTAGATCTAACTCAGCGCGCATGTCGGTAAGATCATGAGCAAAATAATCAACCGGTAGTCGCCTCGTAACAGCGATATCACAAACCGCACAGCTAGCAGCATCTGATCGGGCTTGCGTTGACCATCTCAGCTAGATTCGATTGTGAGCTTCATTCCGGTGCGATATCCTTGCTGCTTGTTCGGTCTTTCACCTGAGTGTGGTGCTGATACATACGAAGTAGGAACAAAGAATGAAGTCAAGAAGCATCGTCAGTCTCGCGCTCTCGTTCACATACATGTTCTTTGCCCCGAACTTATTGGCAGATGCGAACCCAGCTACCAAGGCAGCAGTCTCTCCGCAAGCCGATATAGCCAATGTCACGCTCTACCTTCTCCACAACGGTCTTTCTAAATCACACAAGGTAAGCACTGTTGCCGAGACTAAGAACAACCCTGATGAGCCACCTTATATGAATGGCGAACCCAAACACTTGCGCGTTGTATTTGACAGCGACAAACTGACTGATTTCACCAGTTACTTAGAAAGACAAGTTCTTGTCTATCCAGTCTCCCAATATTCCGCTCTTTTCCATGGAAGAGAGAAGACCTCATTCAATCGATTGATGGCAGATCTGAAGAAGATCATCAAGACCAAATCGACCAAGGGAATCAAGGAGCTTCCTATACTTCCGTCCGCCGAGGCTTCTGAAACCTTCCACAATCAAGTTAAGTATTTGAATTTCAAACAAGGATCAGGAGTGGCATTCCTTTCCTGTTACCAGCAAGAAGACGCACCGATTAATAACGGTGATTTCTTTTACACATTCCAGGGGCTGACGACGGATGGGAAGTATTACGTCTCTGCTTTCTATCCGGTGCAAGCACTGAAGCTCAA
>CAZSNX010000036.1:10130-17440 GCA_964607945.1 uncultured Candidatus Obscuribacterales bacterium | reverse complement strand
GGAACATAAAAGAAGTGCTGGACAACTGAGATTAAGTCTCGAACTATTAGAGACCACAGTGCCGGAAGCGTAATCGTCCCACTGCGAGCCCGATGATCAGCATGTTTGAGCGCTGCTATCTCGTCGGATGTAATTCGATTTGCATAGCGCTCCTCCTCAGACCTGGCCCAAGCAATGAGGATTGGTTCGAACACTAGGCGTGATTCATCAGTTCTCATCAGTATCCTTGCCGCTCCGATTTTTGCTCTTTAAGAGGAGGTATACTCTAAATGTGATTTGTGACACCAACTTGTCACGGATCTGACAAATTTGTGACAAGCAACTTCAAGTGCATCGCTTCGAGCTGGAAAACATTGAGACCATGGAAGAGCTGTGCTCCCCATGGTCTCGATGTTTGCGCGGCGAGGAAAACCTATTTGAGCGGAACGGAGCTGCGAAGTTCGTGACGCGAAGTGATTACTTTGCCGCAGTCCGAGCACTTGGGAAGGTGGTCGGTCCAAGATGATAGATCGGCGATATGACCGTAGTTGTCGCACATAGCGTACTTCTTGCTGGTGGTGTGCACCATGCTGCTGAATGATTCGACCAGTCCGCGCAGAGCGGAGCAGATGATTGCTATGCCACTGGCAGCGGCACGTTGTCCTTTCTTGTCTGCATGCTTAAGCGCTGCGATTTGATCTGACGTGATGCGTTGGCTTTCACGCTGATCGCGACTGCGAGCGTTGCAGAAGCTAAATACAAGCATATCGGGATCATGGTTGATATGCTGCACTGTCATAGCCATTACCTCATCAATCGATCCGTTCGTTCGTCTCAACATCAATTACTTTACGCGCTTGTTGTGACAGAAATTTGTCATGGTCGAGAAATGTTGGTGGAAGAATCTAAGCTCGTATATGGCTGTAATCAGTCGTTTCAGCCGGAAACACCAAGGTCATAAACGGGACGAGTCCGCGTTTATGACCTCAATGCGTGTGCGCGTCGGAAAAACTTATCTGACCGGAACTGAGCCACGAAGCTCGTTGCGGGAGTGAATCACCTTGCCGCAGTCGGAGCATTTCGGAAGGTGATCGGTCCAGCTGGACAGGTCGGCGATGTGACCGTAGTTGTCGCACATCGCATACTTTTTGACCGGAGGAACCAGAGCGTCCATAACGCTGCCAGCTACTCCACGGAAGAACGAGGAGAGAGCAGCTGCCGGTGTTGCCAGGGCGTGCTGAGCCTTCTTATCAGCTCGCTTGAGGGCGGCAATTTCCTGAGAGGTGATGCGTTGCGCGTCGCGATCTTGCATCGACCGACCGTTGTAGAAATTGATGAGCATCATTTCGTGGTCTTGAGAAACTGCTTTGCCTGCCATGTTCGTTAGCCCTCGCCGAATTTTCGCCTGCCGCCTTAACAACCCGTACTTTACGCACGGTTTGTGACAGTGATTTGTCACGCTTGTGAAAGATTTGTGACACGAAGCGCAAATGACGGCCGGGCCTGGTTTCGGTCCGAGTGGTGAATTGCTTGATGGTTAGGCTGGTGCTGCTTTCAGGTACCTCTATGGAGATTTGCCAGAGTGCACAATCATCAAGGCCATAAACCGGGCCCCCCCAATGTTTATGACCTCAATGACTGTGCGCGTCGGGAAAATCTGTTAAGGACGGCGCTTGATTTACTGGCTGGCGGTGATGTTTGGCTGAACCTTACGCATTGGAGTCTAGGGATGAATTGTGATTGAATTGTGACTAATTCCTGGAACTCTCGTGAAATTGAAAAGTCACACTGATATGAAGTCGGTCAGTGAGGCAGCAGTTATCTGCGAGATGGCCGAAGTAGTAAATCTGCGTTGAACCTAATCAACCGGTAGATACTGGGTGCGGTAGTATAGCAAGTGTTTTTGAAATGCTAGAGGTTGGGCATCGCCGGCGGAGCGCCTTCAGGCTCCGCCGGCAGACAAGTAGCTGGTCAGCAGCCGGGAGAGCGGCTGTAGACGAAGATGGCGCCGACGACGACGACGACCGTCGGCAGAACCGTGGCGCCGGCTACCAGCCAGTAAAGGGCCAGTCCGGTCGTAACGGCGCAGTAGCTGCTGGTGCCCAGGATGGCCACCCAGAGCATCGGAAGCACTACCTTCTGAGTGGGGCTCAGCCTCTTTTCGAACGCGCGTAGGACGGCGTCTCCCACCAGGCGCATGTAGGAGAGCAGAGCGATTGTGATAAGGACCCATTGAAGGAGCATGATTGAACCTCCCGGTTCAAGATTTCGAGCACTGTTCCGGTTGCGTCGGTTCGTTGATGGCTCGTAGGGCCAACTCGTAACCTTGAGAGAGCAGTTCCTGCAGGAAGCTTGCATCCACGTCCGGCCGGCCCAGGAGAGACTGCACCTGGTCGTGCACGGACTGAGCGGCAGCCAGCAAGTCCCTGGCTGAGTCGGTCCGGTTGGGGGCTCGCAGCTCTTGCCGGACGGCGATCAGGCGCAGCCTGAGCTCATGCAGGCGTCGGGCTGTCTTCCGGTTGGCGCGGCTCTTGAAGACCCCGACCGCGATCGAGATCAGCACCGCCGCCAGCTCGGTCCGGCCGACTGAAAGTGGAAATTTCACGATTGAATCCTTTCGCTCTCTTGTTGAGCGGTTTTTTTTTAAGTAGTTGTGCACTTTCGTTGCAGCTCGCCGAGCGGTGTATCTTCCAGGCAGTGAACGTAGAGCTGCTGATTCATGAAGGCGTGGAAATTGGTTCGCGCCGGTTGGGCAGAGCTCACCGGATTGATGACGTTTCCAGCTTGTACCGGCCCCGTATGCGGCGAGTCGTCGACGTTTTGGCAGGCGCTTGCCAGACGGTGTGACTGGCTGGGCGTGAAGCCGGTCAAGCGAGCGAGGTAGTACGTGAGCGCGTAGTGTACTTCTTCACAGTAAGACCATGCTGGAGTAGCGGTGCTGCTGGTTGTGACGAGGATAACCAGCATTGCAGTGAGCCTCACGGCTTTTGGTGGCATGTCGGTGAAGTCAACTCCTTTTCTGGCGTCGTGATGAGCCATGCATTCAAGGGCGGACAGGAGCGACATTTAGGTCGCTCCTGTCATTCGTTGCGTGCTACACCTGCCTTTCAATCCGCATCCGGCTTGAACTAGTGGTGATCGAAGGTGTGATCCGCTGTTTACCGCCAGGCCAACGGGCGCCGCCCGATACGCATCTTGCCGGAGCAGTCGTCGCAGCGCGAGCGCGGGCAGTCCGGCTTGAAGTCCAGCAGCAGGGACTGGAGGTGGCGGAGTTTCACCGGCGGGTTGTTCGGCCAGTGCATGTATAGGTCGTGGTGGTGTAGGTCTTCCTCGCCGGTGCACTGCATGAGCGAGAAGGTTATCGATGAGCCGCGCGAGTAGCCGAGCAGTTCATCGAGCGGAGAGCCCTTGTTGAGCCTGGTTGCGTCCACGCGCACGAACTTGACGTAGCCGTCCCAGCACTCGGCCAGCTGTTCGAACACTTTCGCGTCGGAAGTGAAGGAGCCGGCACGCTCGGGGCGAACCAGCCAGATCAGCACCGGCTTGTCACCCCAGGCGGAGACGAGTTCCTTCTCGAAGTTGGCGTCGGTCACTTCGGTGATCAGGTGAAGATCCGGACCGGCCGGAGGCACCGTGCTGACGACGCTGCCCGGCGGGATGGTCTGGTTGTGGTGGTCTGAGATGAACGCCAGAGCCAGCATTGCCGTGCCAGCCAGCAAGAGCCGTAGAGTGCGCATGTGCTTTCCTTCCCTTTCGAGCGGTGAACCCGCTGGTAGTTGGAACAGTTCAGTCGTAAGGGTCAGGCCGCTGAGAACAGCTTACTGCCTGAGTTCAGGTTCTTGACCTTCTCGACGAGATCGAGCGCCGATCGAGGCCGCGCAAGCGCCCGAGCATTCGCCTGCAAGGAGGCAAGTCGGTGCGGCGCGTCGAGCAACTCGTCGATCTTGAGCGCGAGGATTTCGATGTCGTTGCAGCGGATGGCCGCCCCCTTTTCCAGAAGGACAGCCGAATTCCGTTCCTCCTGACCGGGGATCGGGTTGACGATCACGAAGCCGAGTCCGCGAGCAAGGGACTCGGAAGTTGTCAGTCCGCCCGGCTTGCCGACGATCAGATCGGCGGCCGCCATCAGCTCGTCCATCTTGTCGGTGAAGCCCATGGCCTTGACGGAAATGTGGGCTGGTGCCAGGGCCGCGGCGCGTTGCTCGATTTTGGACTTCAGTTCCTGATTACGCCCGCAGATGACGACGATTTCCGAACGATGCTTGAGTGTCAGGAGCTGTCCGAAGAGCTCATCGACCGGACCGACGCCGAACCCGCCTGCCGACAGCAGGATCGACGTGCGATCGAGCTTGAGACCGTGCTTCGCGCGCATCTCCTGCTTGTCTTTCAGCTGGGCGAAGGCCGGATTGATCGGAATGCCTGATACGGTGATCCGTGCCGGGTCGATTCCGAGTTTGCCCATGTACTGCTTGGTCGAGTGCAAGTGGACGAAGTACTGCTCGTACTCGGACGTCATCCAGAGCGCGTGGCAGTCCAGGTCGGTGACGGCGATCACTTGCGGGATCGAGAGCAACCCCTGCTGTCGCTTCCACGAGATCAACTCGGACGGCAGGAAGTGCGTGCAGACGATCACATCCGGGCGGAAGTGGTCGATCAGCCGCCACAGCCAGCTGGTGTTCATCCGCTCGAAGACGGCGCTGCGGCGCTTCTGCCAGGGCTCGTCCAGCCAGTTGTACAGCATTCCCAGCAGGTTGGGAGCGTGGTTTACCAGCTTGAGATAGCTGTCGGCATAGAACTTCCGGAAGACCGAATTGCTCCAGTCCATCACGTCTTCGTGCAGCACCGCCGATGCACCGCCGGCGATGGCGAATGCCTGTTCGACCGCTTTGGCGGCCATCACATGACCGGCGCCGGCGCTTACGGACAAGATGAGTACTCTCGGTTCTCGAACTGTGTCGCGTTGCATGGTTTCTCCAGTAGTCAGTTGTGAAAAGGACTTTCGGTCAGTGAGACGGGTCGGTGGTGAAGCCGCTGCTGAGCGGCGGCGCTTCCGACCTCGTGGAATCCTTCCTGGGCGCGCTCTGGTTGTTGGTGCCTTCCAGTCTGGCCAGATTGCCGAGATTGATCGCTCGGGCTATCAACAGCAAAGACCGGGTCACATCGGGACTGTCGCTGCTCGCTTTGAGTTCGGACTCCAGCGAGCGGTCCAGATTCCTCATCTCCTCGAGCAGCTTTACTTTTGAGTCGAGCATTTTCATTTCCTTCTGTTCTTGTCATGGCTGTCCTTTGCAGGTCAGCTGGGTTGAGATCGCCGGAATGTCATTCCGGCGTTTCCGGGTCGGATGTCAGCGTTCTGTCCAGTCGTTCGGAGCGTGCCGCATTCGAAGAGGCGGCACGCGGCTTGCTGTCCGAAGTCCGGGCTGGCAAACGATACAGTGTCTTCGCTTGCGCGCATCGAACCGTTCAGTTGCTTCGGCTGGGCTGCCCTTTCCAGACCTTGCCTATGCAAGCGAACATCGCGCACTGGCGATTGTTGTAGTTCCAACACTCGTGGTGGTGGGGCGTCTCGCAAGTGCCGCAGAGCACTGTCAGCTTGTTCGTGAATTCATCCGAACAGACCGGGCAGTGACCTTTGGCTTCAACGAGTGGCTCGAATTGGAAGTCGTCCTGCACTCCGGTTCGCGGGGGCAGAGGTTGCGCCTTTTTCTTCCTTCTTTCATGGCCGACCGTCAGCACATCCAGAACGAAGAGACCGGTAGACAGAACGAAGAACAAAAACAAGCTCATCGGAATTCCCCCTTGTCGTTTCGATTGTTGAATCTGCGGCGTGTAGAAATCGTTTGTGGCGCACTATCCATGGTGGCGCTCTTAACCCCAATCGGTTTGCCGATTGGGCAATAGGTTCAGACAATCAAGCTGCTGGCGAGCAAGTTTTAGGCTCGCTCGCTTACAAGCACGAGCGGAGTCTGTGTTCCGGTGAGCTGCCGGTACGCGCAGCAACGCGCGTGCCGGCTCGTTTCGGTGGAAGTTCTGTCAGCTGACCTTCAGAACTTCCGACTGCTCGTCGCATGGTATTGCAAGCGGTGCAACCGAGTTGTTCGGCCGGCCGCTCGTGGACCACTGCGGGAAGTACTCGTCTTCCGCCTGAGCCCTGGCCAGCGCTTCCTTCACCGTCAGGCGAAGGAGCTCCGTGCCGGGCTTGGCGTCGAACTTGCGGTCGTCTGGATCGCCGTTATCCGGGATGCTCGTGTAGGGGATCGCATCGCCGATTGCCACGATCACGCCGTAATTGGTGTGACCGAAGGTGCTCCGGAAGAGGTGCAGTCTGGTTGTGCGAATGAACTTATGCAGCAGCCTGTGGAGCAGGCTGGCTCCTTCGGGACACTGCGAGTAGCGCAAGATGAGCTTGTGGAAGTGAGTGGCCTGGTTGGGATGGCGCAGGAAATGAATGCCGACCGTCTGGATCACTGCACTGCGGTCGCCGGTGGCGCGCACGACCTTTCGGAACATACGCACGGTGCCGGTCTTGAACACACGGGCGTCATTGCGGCGGTTCATTTCGCCTTCCGGAAAGATGCCGAGGCAAGCCTCGGGGTCTTTGATCAGCAGTTCCGCCTGCGTGTTGACCAGGATCTCGCCGTTGCTAACCACTTCCTGTCCGTCCTTGTTCGCGTACTTGACGCAGATCACTCCAGCCATGGCCGCCAGTGCTTCTCGATACCCGTAAAGCTGATTCTCGGCCATCAAGTACCGGTTGATGAAGTTGAAGATGATCTGCGGGAGCGAGAAGTCGGCTTCGTCCTGATGATTGCCGGCGACGAACAGAATGCGACCATTGGTGCAGAGCCGTTGCCGGTCGATCACCGTCATCGGGCCGGCTACCCACCAGCACACGAGGCGACTTGCCAGATTGGCCAGGAAGTGACCGAACCGGGAGCGTGGGGGAACATAGCCGCTGTCGTGCAGCTTTCGTCCTTCCGCCCGCCAGAACCGGATGCGTGAGAGCACGTAGGTGGCGACGATGATAGTAACTGTCACAAAAACCAGAGACTTCATTACAGAGCCTCCTGCCCGCAAGGGCAGACGCGAACGTTACTGTGTGCGGTCCGGGCCCTTGAACTCTGCCCGGACCGCGGAAACATGCTTGCGAATCGAGACTAGCGGCAGCCGCGCCGGTGGCAGCCTCGGTTGTGGATGTGGCTGCGTCGGCGGTCACGGCGGTTCTGATCGCGGAACTGCCGGCCGCGGTTGCCGTAGTCCGGATAGCCGTAGTTGCCGTAGCCCGGGTAGCCGTAGTTGCCGTAGCCCGGATAGCCGTAGTTGCCGTAGCC
>CAZSNX010000036.1:0-10030 GCA_964607945.1 uncultured Candidatus Obscuribacterales bacterium | reverse complement strand
TAGCCGTAGTTGCCGTAGCCTGGATAGCCGTAGTTGCCGTAGCCCGGGTAGCCGTAGTTGCCATAACCCGGGTAGAAGTTGCGCGGCGGTCGGCAGTTCTGCCGGCCGAGCGGGATCACGATACCGAAGCCGTTGCGGGAGAAGAGACCGATGCTTCCTGTGATCCCGGCTTCGGCCGGCGCGGTGAAGCTGCCGGCGAAGAGTGCCAGAGCCGCGACGAGAAGGGTGATGGATTTGAACATTTTGAGTTCACTGCTCCTTATTAGGGTTGAGCTGCATGCAGCAGCGTTGCTTAGCGCACAGACAATGCGCTAGCGGTTTTCTGCTGGGTTTAGGGAGAGCACTGCGTGTTCGATGAACTTGGTGGCTTCGAGGTCGAGGGCGGGAAGCAGGTCGGAGGTAAACGGCTTGCCGATGACTTCGGTCGCTCCGCGCCTGTATCTCCAGGCGTTGAAGAAAACCCAGAGGTGTTGCAGGGCGGGAGCCCATTGCCGCAACCAGCTGCCGGGATAGCGATTGTAGGTGATGTTGATCGGCAGGATGGTGACTGGTTTGCCCAGTCGCTTCGCTGCCTCTTTGGCGATCCTGGCTGCGCCGTTCATGAACGGGCCAGGCTTTCCGTCCACGTAGGCGCAGGCTTCCGGATGAATCACCAGGACAGCATCAGGGTCACCGTCCGCAAGCAGGCTGACTGCGGCTTCACGAGCACGTCCGCCTTGTCCTTTTCTGATGTCCACCGGAATGAATCCGCATTTGGAAGCGATCAGAGCCGGAATCCCCCAGGCGAATCGATACACGTGTTGAGCCGCGAGATACCGGAGCGGTCGATCGAGAGTCTGGAAGAGGACAGAGGTGTCGGCAAAGTGCGTGTGATTGACGACCACCAGCAGCGGCCCCTTCCTGGGAATGTTTTCTTCTCCAGACTTTCTGATTCGTCCAACCTGGTAGAAGTTGAGCGACCAGCAGAAGCATTGGAAGAACCTGCGCCAGCTGCCGGTCGGCGTCGGCGCGATGTAGCCGCAGACGGTCACACGATCGATGTAAGCCCGCAACCGGCTAAGGATCTCCGCAGTTCGATCGAGAGCCCAGGCGCTCAAGACCAGAGCTGACAGCCAACAGAACATGGTCATGTCCAATTCACCTACTTTTCTCCCTAACGGCTTCAGGCGCCGTTATTGGTCATTCGCTTGAGACTGCGCCGTTGGCGAACGGCCAGTGCATTCAGGCGAAATCTACACTCGGAAGCCGACGCCGACTGTTCGCCGTCAGCCTGCGTGTAAAGGTTTAGAGCTTTCTGCAAGCAGCGCAAAGCTTTGCTGAAGGATTTGCGCCGTTCGTACTTGATCGAGTCGCCGATCAGTGAGTAAGCCTTTTGCCGAAGCTTGTCTCGATTCATGGGTTTGGCCATGAGCCGCTCCAATCCTGGTTTCAGGCGGTTCCTCAAAGAGAGTCGCCGCTTCCTGGTACTGTTCTAGGAGTGCAGACAGTTGTTGCTTACCGGAGCGAGCCTGAACTGCCGAGCGTGCATGTAGCTAGCCTGCTGTTTGCTGAGCCAGACTCGGAAGTAGCCGGCTCCCTCGATTGTTTCGAGTTCCGATTCCTCCTTCTTCCAGTGGAGCACGAGATGGAAGATGGCGAGGTAGGTGTTTTCGACCATGTAGAACCCTTCGGCGAACATGAGTGACTCCTTTCGACTGCAGCGCCGCGCAGAAAGATCGACCTCAGTTGTTTGTAGGTTGGGTCTTTTCGAACTTCCCTGCCGGGTCAGTCATTAACGAATAGTTGCCACCACCCTAGGTGCGCAGGTGCGTTCCGGTCAATGATTTTGCGTTGTTGTAATTACTAAGTCCTCAAAGTCATCTCGTTAAGGATGTTCATCCACCACAGTTTAAGCTGGCCAATTGACAAAGCCTGGTTTACAGGCGGCATGCTCTGCTGATGCGATCGACACACCTTAAGATTTTCCGTGAGCGAACTAAGTAATACTGTATGTATTAATAGATTTCCGAATTAAAAAGTGGGATCAGAAGTGTGTGTTGCATTCTGATCCCACTTTTGACGGGAAGCCGAGCTCTCTCAGCTGTAGTTGATTACCGCGCGGCCTTGCGGCTCTCTCTTGCGCCTGGCAGCCAGGGCTTGAGGGCTTCTGGCACGAGGCTCAGCACCGCCGACTCAATCCGCTCGCGATTACGGGCGTACTGAATGCCCAGGAAGATGATGCCCAGCCCCATCAAAGACAAGACGAACGGGAAGAGCGTCGAGTTGGCGAAGACCGAGAACGCCAGGTGGAACAGATAGCCGATCACACCGAACGAGCCGTAAATGACGAAGACCTTCCGGTTGAGCAGGACCGATACCAGCATCATGCCGACGTTGAGCAGGCAGTAGCCCAGCTTCAGCAACTCGGAGTCTTGATTGGCCGTAGTCAGAGCAAACCAGAAGGCCGTTGTGCCGAGCAGGTAGCCCCAGAAGGAGTAGTCGTCATCCGTGCGGCGGTCGATCAAGTAGGAGCCTGCGATCATCATGCTGCCGAATCCGAGCGTAATCCAGCGAAACACGTCGAAGCTTATGCCTTGCGACCCGAACAACAGCTCCGCTCCGGAAATGGTGGCAAACCACATTGCCAGAGAAGTTGGTGCGGTCAGGAATGGAAAGCGCACGAACTTGAGCGAGATCAATCCGGCTACGACCGTTCCGGCAGCCATTATGAACGGCGCCAGCGCCGGCTGAAATCCGGAATTGACTTCGAACATGCCGGCCATGCGCTCGATGCTGTAGATGGCGATTGGAGTCATAGACACAGCCAGCGTGTGGAGTAGCCCGCCGGGGACGTTCAATCCCTGACGATTGCGCAGGTTGTTGCCGACCAGCACGAACAGCAGTGAGTAACAGGCCGAAGTGAGGAGCAGCCCGATGCCGCCCAGGCTGTCCCACATCTGGCTCATGAACCATCCAAGCGCGATCAAAACGACGAGCGCTCCGAAGTAATAAGCGACGTGGGCCAGGTCGAATTGCGGTTTGTTCTGGAAGTTCTTGGCGAAGCGGTTCCAGAGATCGTTGGCCTGCTTTGGCGAGATCACTCCGTCATCGGCAGCCTGGTCGAGATCTTCTCTCGTAATGGGAAGTTTTTTCACGGTTGCTTCATCCTTTGTGCTTGATTGCCACTATGGTCGGAGATTCAACTGATTCATCCGACAGTCAGTACTACAACCCGGCTCACCTTCATGTGCGGTGAGTCGGGTCAGAGAGGGGTGAATTTGAAGTAGAAGGGATTAGAGGCGGGTGAAATTGAAGTGAAAGGGATAGATCACGATTGGATCTTCACCTTACGAGCTTGGCTGTTTCGGCTCAAGGCCAGGGAGAGAAAAAATTTTCACTTTGGTTGCTGAGAGAAAGGCTCGGGCTTCGGTAAAGCGGAGGGAGACTGGGGAATTATGGGGGTGAATTCAAGCGAGCCGACGGCGTGAGCGCTCCGAGATTATTACTGCGCGAGCTAGCGTCAGTTGTCTGGGGCGCGCTGGCACCTATTGCTGGGGATAGAAGATTCGATAATCTTCGTCGCCTTTGCCCGGTCTGATCAGAACCAGCTTCCCCTCTTCCTTTCGAGGCCTGCCATGGCGATTTAAGGTCATGAACATATTGGCGACGATGTCCTCCGGAACCGCACGATCGCGATTGCGATTGCGCTCGAGGCAGAGATCCAGAGGTACATCCAGCAACCAGAGCTGGATATCAGTGTAACCCGCATTAGCGGCTCGTTCGATGATCGGGCGTCGTTGTTTTTGATTGATGTTGGTGTTGTCTATGATAATGTCTCTGCCCTGGGCTAAAAGCTCTTCCAACTTCTTGAAGAAGATTGCGAACACCCTTTCGGGCTCACGTTGATCGGCTGGGTTTCCCCAGAGTTCTTGCCGGATTGAGTCGGCATTGAGACAGTCATAGCCCCGTTCAGCAATTTTGGAGGCTAAGGTTGTCTTGCCGGACCCAGGCACTCCGACCAATATTATGAGCTTCTTCAAGAGTCGGTTCCTCTGTGCTTTGGCGCCGTATGATCTTCTTTGATCCAGCCCATGTAAATGAAAGCCAGCGGCATAGCCAGAAAGGTGTAAATCCAGCCGATTAGAACTTTCCAGTCTTCCTTCTCCTCGGTCATGATTGCGACGCGAGAATCGAGCCAGGGGTTAGCATAAAGCACGATGCCGACAGAGGTGAGATAGAGTCCGGTAGCAATGTATCCGAGACGGGCCCAACGTTTCAAATTCTTCCAAGACCAGACAATTTGCAGTATATAACCGAGTCCAAGCACAAATATAGACAGTCCATAGTGTTGATAACGTCCGAGCGGCATATGAAGCTGCAAAGGAACGCTGTGAATTACAAAAGCAAACGCCAACCCAATCAGGATCAAGACATAATCTTTGAAACGATTTGGGGTTCGACTCTCGAGCTTAGCCATCCCTCAACCTTTTAGTACGCTCGATTTCGTTCGTGATTGAATCAGCTCCTCGTCCTTGTAGGCAATTTCTCCGTTGCAGATGGTCAAGAGCACCTTGCCAGTCAGCCGCTGACCGTCAAACGGTGAATTTCGGCTCTTAGAGAATCCTTTTGAGGCGTCGTAAATCCAACTGTGTTCAGGGTTCAGCAATACGAGTGTGGCTGGCTGCCCTGCTCTGATTCCTGGCTGCGGCAGATCAAGCGCTGCGGCCGGCTTGGTTGTGAACAGAGAAATCAGAGATAGGTTACTCATACCGGCCTTGATAAGGCGGTTGAGGGAAAGCGGAAAGGCGGTTTCCAGCCCGATGATTCCAAAAGGCGCCTGATCGAACGGCTTCTGCTTGTCGAGCGCTGTGTGGGGCGCGTGATCGGTGGCGATCGCGTCAATTGTCCCGTCTTTGAGACCGGTTATCAATGCGATGCGATCCGCTTCGGTGCGCAACGGCGGATTCATCTTGTAGGACGTGTCAAAGCCGATGATATCGTCGACTGTAAGGCAGATATGGTGGGGAGTAACATCGGCTGTCACCGGCAATCCAGCAGCTTTGGCGGACCTGATCAAATCGACTGAGGCAGCCAACGAGACATGCCCGAAATGCAGCCTGCCCTGTGTTTGTCTGACGACCTCTATTTCGCGAGCGATGGCGGCTGCTTCCGATGCTCCTGGAATACCAGGCAGACCTAATTTGGTGGCGGTTAATCCTTCGTGAATCGCTCCGCCGGCCGAGAGATCTTTATCTTCCGGATGGCTGATGATTACCCGGTCTGCAACTTTTGCGTATTCGAGTGCGCGTCTGAGCACGGAGAGATTGGTGACGGGCATTCCGTCATCGGAGAAGGCAGCGACACCCATTTCGGACAGCTCAACCATGTTGACCAGTTCGTTGCCTTCCATCCCCTTTGTGACGCAAGCGATTGGCAGCACTTCTATATGAGCCTTACTGGCGATCTTCGCCAACAAAACGGAGAGGATTGCGGCGTTGTCGATTGGAGGTTCCGTATTGGCCATCGTCACGACGCAGGTGTAACCGCCGGCGGCTGCAGCCATACTGCCTGTGCCGATCTCTTCGCGGTCGGCCTGGCCGATCTCGCGAAGATGAGTGTGAATGTCGATGAATCCGGGAGTTATCCACAAACCGGAAGCGTCGAGCACTGTTTGTCCGTCTTCCGGCTCCAACTGCGGAGCGATTACTACGACATCGCCGTCTTTGATCAAGATGTCGGCTTTGCTCTCGCGATTTTCGCTTGGATCGATAATCAACCCGTTCTTGATTAGAAGCGATGGATTCACCGTTTGGCCTCCTTGGGTGCTAAAAGCAGGTAAAGTATCGCCATGCGAACTGCAACACCGTTGGTTACTTGAGTGCGAATCAAGGACAATTCCTGATCGTCGGCCAGCAGGTCGGTCAATTCAACTCCACGATTGACGGGGCCCGGATGCATTACCTTGGCAGTTGGCTTCGCCAGTTTCATCCGATGATGGTCCAAACGGTAAAGCTTCTTGTATTCAGACAGGCTGGGAATCTCGCCTTTCTTCTGCCTTTCCATCTGAATTCTCAAAGTTATGATGAAATCGGCATCTTCAATTGCCGGCTCGAGTTGATTGTGCACCGTCACTCCCAGTTTTGAAATGTCCGGTGGCATCAACGTCGGCGGGCCGGAAAGGTGCACTTGCGCGCCGAACAGTTTCAACAGCCAGATATTCGAGCGCGCTACTCTGCTGTGCGAGATATCGCCAATGATCGCCACTTTGGCGCCATTGAGATCAGGCAAAACTTCCAGCATCGTAAACAGATCCAACAAACCTTGCGTGGGATGAGCATTCCAACCATCACCGGCGTTTAGAATGTGCACTTTATCATTGAGTATTTCGGCCAACTGTTGCGCGCTGCCGGATGAGGAGTGGCGCTGAACGATTGCGTCAACTCCCATCGCAATCATTGTTTGAGCGGTGTCCACCAGAGTCTCGCCTTTGGCCACACTTGAAGATTGAATGTCGAGGTTGAGCACGGTTGCGCCGAGCTTTCTGGCAGCAAGTTCGAAACTGCTTCTGGTGCGAGTGGAATTTTCATAGAAAAGATTTGCCACTGTCTTTGAGTTAAGCACCGGCAGCGGCGCGATTTCCATTTTGCAGAGGCTTTTGCAGATTGCCGCAAAGCGGATAGCACATTCGACTTCGACTCTCGTCAAATCTTTGGTGTCGAGAAGGTGGCGTCTTGCTTGCCAGAGATCCACGCCGGGAGTTTCTCCCAGCAGGCTGGAGGAGAGGACGTCGGCAGTGACGGAAGTGCTTGTGAAGAGATCAGGCATGTCATCCCCAACTGAAGATTCATTCGGATCTCTGGAATTATCGAAGTCTGCATCATCACTGTCAATGCGCACGATCTACCTCGTGTTCACCGCATTGCGGTTGTACGATGAGGGTGGTTTCGATATATGGTTGCCGCTTAAATGCGTCTAAAGACCGGGGACTGGGGGTTGCCAATAAGGATTTGTTGGGCTACCATCTGGGCGTAGAGCGCCAGCTTCAATGATTGTTGGTTGATTGAAATTGGATTGGCTTCAAGACGCAACTAAATGGTGTTGACGGACGGAGGATGTATCGATGTCCAGAGATAATAGCCCGGAAGCGGGAACTACCGGGAATTTTGCCAGCAGGCTCTTGAACAAGGCCATTCAAGACCGCAAGACCGGCGAGATTAAGAAACCGGATTTGACCGTAGCTGACGCGCAAAAGTTCGCTGCCCAGCCGACCGAGTCAAAGCAGCCGGCGGCGACTGCCAGTAAGTAGATTCCAGTCCTGCATTCGATGCGAGCGTGCAGTCAGGAAGGCGAAGCGGAGCATATGTTCCTGGCTCGTCCGGATTGTGCCAGTATGTCGATGTTGTGGTGTCAAATGTAGTGGCGCGCATGAAAGGCTGCATGCCGGCCAGGTGCTCGTCCTAATAGTCGAACTGAGCTTGTTGCAGAAGGTCGAAGCGTCCGGCCTGGTTATACTGTCCGAAATCGCACTTTGCTAAAATGTCCAGAGATCAAGTCCAGAGATCAAGATGGTTGGCTTGGGGAGAGCAAGTATGCCTGCGGAGTTTTCGGCCGACGAGATTATAGAGATTACGCATGGCAGGCTTGCTCAAGGCATGTTGCCGGATGGAGTCGGTGCGATTTCGACTGATACGCGGCACCTGGCCGAAGACCAGTGGTATTTAGCATTGTCCGGCGAGAAGTTCGACGGACATGACTTCCTCGGCGAAGCGTTTGCTTCCGGAGCGGTCGGGGCGATAGTGGCGGAGCGCGCAAGCTATGCGATTGCGGCCAGCAGCTTTCCTTTGATTGCGGTGCCTGACACGCTAAATGCCTATCAAGAGCTTGCGACCAACTGGCGCAAGCGCATCAATCCAAAAGTTGTCGGTATCACCGGATCGTCCGGTAAGACTACGACGAAGGAGATGTGCGCGGCCATCTTTGCCGCCGGCTTGAGAACTCACAAATCGGCAGCCAATGAGAACAATGAATTTGGAGTGCCCAAGACCATCTTGTCGATGCCTGACGATACGCAGGCGCTGATTGTCGAGATGGCGATGCGCGCTCGCGGCGAAATCGCCGTATTGGCGAAAACGGCGCAGCCCAACGTTGGAGTCATAGTCAATGCCGGCGTTGCTCACCTGGGCGTGCTCGCCAGTGTTGAGAACATTATCGCCGCCAAGTGCGAATTGCTGGAGGAGATGGACAGTCGCCGGGCGGTAGCTATCATCGGCCAGCCGACTGAGAAGCTGATGGCAAGGGTGTCGGAAGTATTCAGCGGCAAGCTGCTGGCTTTTGAGGAATCTCTGTTGCGAGAGCTTGAAGTCACGCCGGAGCTGACGATCTTTGAATGCAAGCAGGGTGGAACTGCCAGTAAGTTTTCAGTGCGGGCGCATGGATTGTCACTCTTGCAAGACGCCTGGTGTGCAATTGAG
Organism: uncultured Candidatus Obscuribacterales bacterium; assembly: GCA_964607945.1. Lineage (GTDB taxonomy): Bacteria > Cyanobacteriota > Vampirovibrionia > Obscuribacterales > Obscuribacteraceae > JAGVKB01. The sequence continues at coordinate 1,580 of CAZSNX010000036.1, read as the reverse complement.
TCCGCACGCGCATGCGGTCTGGATGATGAAACGATTGCTCGTGGATTGGCAACTTACAGACCGATTTCCGGCCGCGGTACTAGAATGCGAACAGGCAGCGGAGCCTTGGTTGTCGATGAAGCTTACAATGGAAATCCTGACTCGGTGCGTTCTTCCGTGCAGTCCTTCGTCGACGACAGGGTGTTTCCGCAAAGCAAGAAATATGTGGTGCTTGGCGAACTGGCTGAATTAGGTGAGCAATGCAACGAGCTGCACAAATCTCTCGGCAACTGGTTGAAGGAGAAGAAGATCTCCGGACTGATCACTGTCGGACCGGTCGCACGCTATATTGCAGAGGGCGCCCAAGGTTCCGATTACGAAGTGATTGCTTGCATAGATCAGGCTGAGGCTGAGGCAGCGCTCCGGTCGAGACTCTCGGAAGACGCCTGTGTCTTGATCAAAGGCTCGCATTGCGCTCGTCTGGACAAGCTGGTATCGCAACTGGTAGCACAACCGGTAGCTACCGAGTCCGATCGATAAATTGCTGATAAACTAAGTTCAAGCACAGCCACGCCGCCAGCGTGCGGCGACATCGCGAAAAGGCGCCGCGGTATCAGGCGAATTTGCGATGATTGCGAGACACCAACATGTAGACGTTGTGCGTGAGCCACATGGTGCCTGGCAGTGTATAAAGCACCGCTGCCATTTTTCCGAATGGAAGATTCTTCAAAATGAACGGAATAGCATTTGGTCCTGCCCATCGTTCATTGCCATCATCAATCAACAAGAGACTCCACTGGCTCTTTTCGAGTTCAGCCAGCAAGCCGGCATCGATCGGGTTGTAATTATTCCAGCCGATGAAGGTGAAACTACCGAAGCGGTCCCAGAGCTTGACAATATTCGCTAACCGCCCAACGAGAGGGCAGCGGTCGTCATAAACCAGCTTGAAGTGGCATAAGTCTTGGCTAGCAAGCCGCACACCTTCCATGCCGGGCCTCTTCTTTCTATTTGTTGATTTGGAGTGAAAGAATTTTAGCAGAAACTCATGCAATTGGTCAGCAAAAGTGGTGGCATTTGTTGACATGGTTTGCCCTATTGTTGCTAGGAAAATCCCGGATGCGTATAGATGGTGGCACCGGGGTAAAAGTTCCCGAATTCTTGATTTCGTATGCGGCAGGCTTTCTGCAGTAAATGGCATGCAGGCAGTGGGTTGACTGACTTGAATGTATGGCAGCGCAGATTTAGTATGGAGCAATCAGTAAGTTAGAAAATTGCGCCGTGCAATTTGCGCTTGCTACCACTGAAAGGTCATCATGCCCAAAGTCGTTTTCTTGAATACTGTAAACAGTAGTAAAATTCTTCAAGAGAAAATCGCTAGAAAAACAGCTTGATATGCCGTCCTTCCAGCAATTTTCTCCCGAGCGGTTAGCACTTGCTTTGCGGTGCCTCTGCCGGCGCATCTTGACTGGTACAGGGCACAGGCGGTAATGGTGCAGGCGGCGCGCTCTTGTAGAGGCCCTTCTGCTCGATGATTGTCAATACGGCAGCCGGCACCATGTAACGAACGGAGCGGCCATTGCGAACATAGTTGCGAACAAGCG
>CAZSNX010000035.1:0-17557 GCA_964607945.1 uncultured Candidatus Obscuribacterales bacterium | reverse complement strand
ACCCGCATCGCCGCCGGTGAAACCACCGCCGGGACCGCCACCCGCATCGCCGCCGGTGAAACCGCCGCCGGGACCGCCGCCTGCGCTTCCACCGGGTGCACCACCATGACCACCTGGTCCGCCGCCGAATCCGCCGGAATGACCGCCCCCCGGTCCCGAATGAGCCGATGTCGGAGGCAATGACTGGGAGTCCGTGCCACCCGGGTTGACCTGAGCGTCCGCACCACCTGGACCGGGGCCGGGACCGCTAAACGATGGCATGGCGCTGGTAGAGCTGTCACCGCCTGATTGACTGGATGGTAATGCATGACTGGCAGCCAGCGGGTTGTGTCCACCGCCCGGTCCGGAATGAGGCATCATCGCCGATGCCAACGGTGCGGTTGCTTCGCCGCGTCCACTCTTCGGTCCGGCTTCTTGCGGAGCACCGGGAGATTGAGTGCCACCCGGACCGGCATGGGTTCCACCTGGGCCTGGACCGTGCGTGGACTGACCATGTCCAGGGGTGCCCTGGCCCTTGCCGCCACCGCCGCCGCCTCCTCCTCCACCTTTGGAAGCCATCTTGCCGGCTTGCTCGCCGGCAGCTTTGACCAGACCACTGAAGTCAAATGCATGTTTGACGCAATTGATGGACAGGAAATTGAGAGCCGTCATGATGATGGTGCCTGTCTCGCCCACGCCCTTGAAACAAGCCATCAGCAATATAGTCGTATTCCAAAACAAGCTCCAGAAGCAAAGCGTGATCACGCCTTCGCACCAGCTGGGCAGAGCTCCACGCAGCTGACCGATCGGCCAAACCCAGAGTGCGGCAACAATCGGTCCCATGCACCACAAGTAATACAAGTACGCCATCTGGAATGCGCACAGTACGTTCCAGGTCGAGCTCAAACCGGCATTGGCCGCGTTGACCACTAACCGTTGAGTACTTTTCAGCACTGGCGACAGCTCATCAGCGTTTTGATCGCTACCGGCGTTCTGCCCGCCTTGACCGCCTCCACCGCCGTCGCAGTCTTCCGTTATGCCGACGTCGAAACTCAGATTCTCTTGTCCGGCAAAAACATCCGCACCGGCAGCAACCGGATTGGAATTTTCGCTGCCGCCGCCCTCGGCCGGAATGGCGTTCTTGTTTTGATCGTCCTTGCGGATCGGAAATGCCCTTTTTTGAGCGCAAATCGCATCTTTGTACATATCGCCGCCACCACCGGCAATGCGCCTGTACCCCTCATTCATCTCCTTTGTAATTGCATTAGAGACGTCAATGCCGTAACTGATTACTAGGTAGCTGGCCGGAATCAGGAAAATCGCTACGATCGACCGCAAAATTCCTTCAAACGGATTCACCTCTCCCAGTACCGGAAAACCCTGCGCAACAATCGCTCGAACTTGCGCCAGGACCGCACCGGGAATCAAGAGCAGAACAGCCATCGGAACGAAAAGTTCATTGCGCATGCGCTGCCATACATTGCCTGCTTCATTGGCAAAATTTCGCAAGAAACTCTGAGCGAAAGTAATAGCACCGGCACTTTGATTTCGACCGAGGTTGGCGACACTGTTGGCGGCAGATGTCGCCTTAATCGCCCCCATTGCTGACTCCATCCACATCCGCCGTTCCGGATCGAAGGCTTCTTCGAGCATCATATTGTCATCCAGACGTTGGATGATTTGAAACTGCGTGTCCGAAACCGGATAACCGAAAGTCTTTACCAAATGCTTTCCGATTGCCGTATCGCGCTGCGTCGGCACGGATACATTGGCGTTGCCTTGAACCTTTTTGGGCCAGACAAAAATGGGTCCGGGAACGCTGACATTGCCGCCGCTTTGAGATTCACCATTTTGCACATGGTCGGCATCGTTGAACTCCTTGGCCCATTTGTAGCGCTTGAAATAGTTGTTTCGTATCGTCGCCGCCGTTCCCGGATTGGCATCGGGGGAGGCTGTTGCCGAATTTCCACCGCCACCGCCGCCACCGCTACTGCCACCACCACCTTCACCTTCGGCGTGAGCCGCGGCGCCGGCAGAAGCCAGCAAAACGAACAACATAAACATCGATAGTAAAAATCTGCGGGGTGACGTAACGGACATAGTAATGGGCCTCGTGTTTGAGTTAAATGAATTCACTTCTGCTTACGAAGATTTAGGAGGGTCGCTCGGCGGAGGATTGGAACCAGGCGGAGGAGAGTCTCCGGCCGGCGGTAAGGGTGGCGGACTGGTTGTCGGCGGCAGCGTGTTGCCGCTGCCGGACGAAGTATTTCCCAACGGCGGAGCGCCGCTGCCGGCCGGTTGCCCGGATGTGCCGGCGGAAGACTTTCCGCCGGTGTTCGGCTGACCAGACCCGCTCACCGGCGAGCCAGCGGTGCCGGCAAGTCCTTTTGAAGCGCTGCCGGCACCGCTGCTTGCGCTGGTGCCACCGGCCGAACTGCTCGAAGGAATCCCTCCACTGCCGGCAGGTAGGCCGGCAGTGCCGCCTACCGGTTGTTCCTGGGCGGAAGTCCCGCCCGACTCAACCGGCTGAGTCGGTGCCGAGCCCATAGCTTGCTGCCAGGCTTGCATTGCCGGACCAACCTGACTGACGTCATTAGTTGCAATCAGATAACGCTGTCCACCGGCTCCGCCGTCCGAAGACGGTACTAATGGCACCATTGGCGGCGAGCCGGCTTGCAAAGTCTCCAACGGCAGGGAAGAGAATTCTCCCGCTGGCGAACTGGCGCCCTCCTGAGCGCCGGTTGTCGGCGGCAAAGCTTGCTGTTGCGCCTGACTATGGACATTAACTGGCGCTCCAGAAAGAGACGCGACAGAGGTCGCAGGAGATGCCGATTGATGACCGCCCGACGGACCGGCTGCACGTTCAGCCCCTGATGGCGGGCTGCTATCGGTTCCGGTCAACCCTTCCGGAGCGCCCTTGCCGCTCGAGAATGCTGACTGCACCGCGGTAAATCCTCTGACTGCAACCGATACGAATTCTTTAGTCGCCATGCCGCCACGCCGCACCGCGCCATGTTGGGGAGCGGATTTGCCACCATGCTCGACTTCACTGCCGCCGGGAGTAGCTCCCGGCGCGCCTTGTCCGCCACCACCACCGCCTCCGCCTTGTCCGGCCTTATCCAGGACGGAAGAGACAGCCTCGCCTGGGTTGAAATTGAACGGCTGGAACGGCACATAAACCAGGAGCGCCATGAAACAATTAAAAATCATCATTTCACTGGGTGAATGTGGATTGAATCCGCCGCTTTGTTGGAGATAAACAATCCGCTGGGTCATGCACGCCAGGATAATGCACCAGTAAAAGCGCCAGAGGGAAAGCACAATGACCGCATTGAGCCAGTTGCTGAATACCTTTCGAAAGAGGCTGCCAACACCTGATGGCCAAGCGAAGAAGGAAGCAGCAATCGGTCCCATCAAGAGCAGGTAGCACATGAACACCAGCTGGTATGCAGTCAGTACGGTCAGCCCGTAACTCATCAGATAAGAGGCTGAATTGAACCCAAGCTGCATGGTTGTGCTCAAGAAAAGTTGATTTTCTTGCACGGTAGCTGAGGAAGGCTGGCCGGCCGCCTTTCCGCCGCCAGCCGGAACGCCACCTTGATTTTGTCCGCCGGCAAAAGGTCCGAAGAAAAATTGCAGGATTTGATTGAGCACATCATTGGATGATGGTGCACCCTGCGGTCCAAATATATTGAAATTGAAAATGAAGCCGCCGGACTGACCGGTCTGCCCGGATTGACTCCCGCCGCCTGACTGCGACCCGCCGCCACCGCCGGCACCACCAGCACCGGCACCGCCGTTCAGTCCGGCTCCGCCTCCACCAAAGGTCACAATCGCGTTGTTAGCCTTGTCCGGCGGAGCAACGAACATCTGCTCACGAGCCCAGTTCATCAAGGTTTGCTCGTTTACCCAGTTTTTGGCCGGATCCCTGACGGTTTCAGCCAAGACATTTCCGATGTCGATGCAATAGCTCATGATCAGTTGCGTTGCCGGGATCAAGAATACCGCTATCACAGCCCTGAAAATCCCATCGAAGGGCGTGACAGCATCTTCGTCGCCGCCGAGGAATCCGAATCCGATCATTCCCTTCAATTGGGTCAGCAATGCTCCAGGCAAAAGCAGGATAATCGCCAGCGGAATAAAGAAGCGATGATAAAACTGCAGCACCAGGTAAACTGCCTGCGGAATCGAGCGTCCTCCGCTCGAGCCGCCGGGAGAGGCGGCATTTTCGTTGGCGACATTGATCAAAACCGTATTGATAGCGTCGAAAGCGCCCTTGAAAGAAGTCTGGGCGGCACCGCCGACACTGTTCGACATTGAGGAAGCCATCAGCTGATCGGTCGCCTCATTCGACCAAACCCAGCGCTCCGGATCGAAAGCCATTTCCAGAAGCCGCTGCCGATTTTCGCGATCGATTACTTGATATTGCGTATCGGACATCGGCAAGCCGTAGGTATTGACAGTATTCTTAGTAACCTCGTTATCACGTTGAGTGGCCGTCTCGACGCTGCCCTGCTGAGTCTGCTGTTGATAGTGAATATCGCCGACACCCATGCTGCCAGTGAAGAAGTCGCATTTGGTTGTGACCGAATCCAGCGCTTTGCTGAATGTTTGACTGCTGCCCTCGCTGGAATCCTGGTTCTGAACGCGGTCGGAATTGGCCGCCTCCTTGGCAAAGGGAAACCGCTTCAAGTAGTTCTGGCGAATTTCCTGGGGATCGGTATCATTCTTGTCTTGGGTGGTGCCGGTCGAAGCGCCGCCACCACCGGAGGAGCCTCCGCCTTCTTCTGCTTTAACAGCAAGTACGCCAATCGCAAGCAAAAGAAATAGGACAAGCGCCGCAAGCGCTTCGCCCCTTCCTCTCCTCTTCGGATTGCCTGTTTGCATTATCTTCATCTACCTGCTGCGATTGTTCGATTTCTCTTCGTTATCTACGCCGGACTTCCACAAAAATAGGTTCACCAATTCACTTTCAGCGCAATTAAGCTCCCGAGCCAGGAGGCGGATTGGTTGGCGGTCCTCCGCTCGTTCCGCCGAATCCGCCGCTCGTAGGCGGTGGACCAGCGCCGCCTTTAGAATCACCGCCGGTCGCGCCTTGACTGGGCTCAGCCGCTCCACCGGTAGGAGCTCCCTGATTTTGCGCTCCGGTCTGGGCGCCACCACTTTGCTGCTGGTTGCCGGCATCGCTCTGAGAATCTGAGGCGCCGGGAGCCTGACCTGCTTGGATAGAAGTCTGTGGAGCGCCGGCTCCATCTTGCTGCTGCCCGCTCGCCTGTACTTGCGTGCCGGATTGCTGAGTGCCGGTCTGCTGAACGCCTGCGCTCGAGCCCGTATTATTGATGTTTTGCCAGGCTTGCATGCCGGCTCTTGCCTGCTGCGGATCGGCGGTATTAATCAAATAACGTCCGCCGCTGCTTTGACCAGCAGCCGGAGCCAGTGCCACCGTCGGTGGCTCACCGGGCGGCACCGAATCTATTTGGGTTCCTCCCATCTCCGCTCTCATTTCAGCGCTGAGCGCGGCTTGGCGTTGAGCCATCGGCGGAGGGTCGTGACTGACTGACTTCTGCTGCGCCGCTTGCGAAACCGGACCAGCCGAAGGCGGAGCCGGCTGCAATCCGCCCTCCATCACATTGTGCTGTTCACCTCCGGATTTAGAGCTGGGCGCTCCTCTATCGCCATGCGAATCCCCACCTTCATCGCCACCACCGCTCATATTCAAAGCAGCCAGATTTCCGGTGGCGATCGCTGAGAACTCCGTGGTGGCGAAACCTTGCTTTTGCGTGCCGCCGGTTTCATGACCGCCCGGCTGTGCAGACCCAGGTGTTGAGCCAGGTGCCGGCGCTCCGGGCATGGCGCCACCGGCACCACCAGCGCCACCACCGCCGGCCTTATCGAGAACAGCGGAGGCAGCTTCGCCAGGATTGAAATTGAATGGCTGAAACGGCACGTACACCAGCAGCGCCAGAAAACATTTGAACACCATCATCTCAAGCGGCGATTCGGCATTGAAGCCGCCGGTCTGTTGCAAATAAACGACTCTTTGCGTCATGCATGCCAGAATGACACACCAGTAGAAGCGCCAGAGCGCAAGCACAATTACCGCATCAACCCAATTGGTAAAGACCGTCTTGAAGAGCTTTCCGAAGCCGGACGGCCAAGCGTAAAACGATGCCGCTACCGGTCCGAGCAGAAAGAGGTAGCACATAAAGACCAATTGATAGGCTGTCAAAACGGTCAATCCGTAACCCATCAGGTAGGCCGACGTGTTGAATGTCATCTGCATGGCGGTGCTCAAGAAGAGCTGGTTCTCTTGATGAGATTGCTCCTGCGGCTGGCCGTTCAATTTACCCTCGCCACCACCGACACCGGTATTGCGAGAGCCGAAGTCAATGCCATTGCCGAAAAGTCCCGCCAGAAAAATGTTGATGAAGTTGTTGCCGGCCTGGCCCAATTGACTGTTGCCGAAGATGTTCACATTGAAAACGACGCCGCCGGAACCGCCGCCATTAGCTTGTCCGCCTGAACCGCCTGAACCGCCGGAGCCACCTGCAGATCCGCCGCCCGAATTACCGGCTGAGCCGCCTGCTCCGCCACCGGCTGGCGCACTACCGCCGCTTCCACCGCCATTAATCAAGATAGCGTTATTGAGAATTTGCGGAACGAAGGTTTGCTGCGTTACCCATTGCATAAGGGTGTCCTTTTGGATAAACCCTCTGGTCGGATTGCGCACCTCCTCAGTCAATTGATTGCCTACATCGATCGAGTAGCTGATGATCAATTGAGTTGTCGGGATAAGAAAAATCGCTATTACCGCTCGAATAATTCCATCGAAGGGAGTCTGAGCATCTTCATCCTTTCCGAGGAAGCCTGAGCCGATCATCCCCTTTAACTGGGTTAACACAGCACCGGGCAAGAGCAATGCCACACCAATCATCAAAAATATATTGTGATAGGCGCGTTGTACAATTCGAACTCCATTGCGGATGCCGGCATCACCGCCGCCGCCGGCTCCGGTCGTGGACTGCTCGTTTGCAACATTAATCAGGACATGATTTATGCTGTCGAAAGCCTGTTGAAACGTAGACTGAGCAGCGCCACCAAGGGCATTCGACATGTTGGAAAATTGCATCTGCGAACTAGACAACTCAGACCACATCCAACGCTCCGGGTCATAGAAGAGTTCTAGCAAGCGTTGTTTGTTCAAACGATCGATTACTTGAAACTGCGTATCCGACATCGGCAATCCGTAGGTCTTCACCAGATTTTTTGTAACAGCTTCCGAATCGCGTTTGGTAGCTAATGAAACTGTAGCCGTCTGGCTGTCCTGCTTATAGTGAATGTGCGGAGTCAAGACCGGCGGCGCCGACTTGCAAGATTGATTGAGGTAGTCGCACCTGGTGTCGATTCCGTCGCCGTCGCATCGCTTCTCGACCTGAGAGTATGCCTCATAGCTCTCGGTAGAACCTTCACTAGATTCACCGTTTTGAACTCTATCCTGACTATTTGCTTCCTTGGCAAACGGAAACCGCTTGAAATAATTTTGACGTATCTTGGTGGGGTCACCTGGATTGGAATCTTTGATCTCAGAGGCGGCAGCGCCCGGAGCCGGCGCAAACGATTCCTGTCCATGTGCCGGACCGCAACTAAAGAGCACAACGAGAACGACCAGTGTCAGCCAGTTATTAAGTTTCACAATGTAGCAATTATCGCTACGAGAGATATACATCCGTAGTATTACCTCTGGGCCGTGCTTTGACGGGCCCTGCGCGACAAGCAGAATGGCGATGCCAGAAAAGTCACGCCTTCAGTTTTTCAACCTTAGTAACTGCCACTCACCCATATATACCCGCGACCCGGTGAAATTAGGTGGCGCGCACAATGGTTTGTGTTCGACCGGAAACATACTACTGCCAACCTCCGATAAACCTTCCTAAACGCTCGAACTAGCAGTCACCTACATAGCTTACCTGCTCTTCGGACAGCTACTACTGTAAAGAATAGCCAGATCATCGATTGACATCTTTGTATCGCTAACGCCTCTTCTAGCTCGGCCGCCTATGGCAGAATATAGCGTTGCGTTGCTACCTCTCCTACCTGCGTGGAATCATGCCTCTTCCTTCCATAACCCTTAAATCACAACCTCACGATCGCCGCCGCCATCCATGGGTTTACGACAATGAGATTGCCGGCGGGCCCGACCACAGCTTCGAGAATGGCGGGCTGGTGACTGTAACTGATTTCAAAGGAAAGAACGTAGGCACCGGCTATCTCAACTATGAAAGCAAGATCGCCTTTCGCTACCTGACCCGCGACCCAGAAGAAGTAATCGACGATAGTTTCTGGCGCAAGAAGGTTCAAGCGGCCTATCGATATCGTAAGGACAGATACTTGGAAACCGGCAAACTGCCAAATGCTTACCGCCTAATTCACGGTGAATCCGACGGCATTCCCGGACTTACCGTCGATATATACGATCGCTTCGCAGTCGTGCAGTTCCTGGCGTTAGGGCTGGAGCTTTGGCGGCCGGTCTTGCTTTCAGCAATTGCCGAGACGGTTCCACTGGACGGCATTTATGAGCGTTCGGACAGTACAATTCGTAATCTCGAGGGGCTCCAGCAGAGAGTCGGAACGGTTTGGGGAGCTGACCCGCCAGACCTAATCGAGCTTGAAGATGATGGAGCCGTCTTGCTGGCTGACTTGAAAGGCGGGGCAAAGACTGGTCTTTTCCTGGATCAGCTCAACAATCACAAGGCGGCGGCAGCGGAGGCCGTTGGGCGCGACGTGCTGAATTGTTTCTCCTACACCGGTCTGTTCGGTCTTCGCGCAGCGTTTAAGGGAGCCAAGAGTGTCACCGAGGTGGAAGCCAGCCAAAGCTTCAACAGCATTAACCAACAACAATGGCAGCGCAACGAACTCAAGCAGCCTCATGAGATTGTGACTGCCAATGTTTTCGACTATCTGCATGAGCTAACCGGCAACGGTTATCAAACCGACATGATCATCTTAGACCCGCCGGCGTTCACGAAGAAGCGGTCGAGCCGTGAATCAGCGGCTCGCGGCTACAACGAGATCAATCGGCTGGCGATGAGATTATTGAGACCGAATGGCATTCTAGTTACTTGCTCGTGCTCACACCATATCAGCATCGACGAGTTTCAATACATTATTCAAAAGGCATCGCACGACGCCAAGCGAACTCTGCGTTTGATTGGCAAGCACGGACAACCTCCCGATCATCCGGTTCTGCTGGATGCACCGGAATCAGACTATCTCAAATGTCTAATTATGAGTGTGGAGTAGAGCTACCGTCGATCGACCGACGGCGGCGACCAAACCTTGAGGCTCAGACATGACAAATACCGAAAGCGGCGCAATCACCTTCAAAGACTTTGAGCACAGCGGCTGGCAGATGGTGGCAGACCCTTATCACCACTACTTTTCAGGACTCACCGGTCAAACTATCGGCGTTTTGCTGGACGCAGTTGCGATTACTTCCGAAACCCGCCTACTTGATATCGCCTCCGGACCGGGTATCGTTGCAGCGGCTGCGGTCAGCCGCGGTGCCAGCGTAACTGCAGTCGACTTTTCAGCCGTAATGGTCGAGAAAGCAAGCAAGACTTATCCTCACATCAAATTTATCGAAGCTGATGCGGAGTGCCTTCCGTTTGACAACGAGAGCTTCGAATCGGCAGTGATGAATTTCGGTTTATTGCATCTCAGCCATCCGGAAAGGGCGCTGAAGGAAGCATTTCGGGTAATCAAGCCCGGCGGTCGCTTTGCCTTTACGGTCTGGGCTCCGGCTTCCGAAGCGGTTGGATTTGAGATCGCCTTGAAAGCAATTGAGCAATCAGGCAATGCCGGCGCCCCGTTACCGGCCGGACCACCGTTTTTCCGCTTCAGTTCGCCGGTCGAGTCTGAGCGCGAGATGATTGCCGCCGGCTTTGAGAAGCCGACCATCGTCAAGATTCCAATGATCTGGCAGCTCGATAGCCCAAGCGATCTCTTCAAAGCCTTTTTCTTGGGAACACCAAGAACAGGTGGTTTGCTGAGAGCTCAAACACAAGAAGACCTGCTTGCGATCGAATGTGCAATCATCGATGAAGCCAAGCGCTACCTCAAGGGAAGCGTTGTGGAGATTCCGATGGCAAGCCTAGTTGTCGCAGCTCGTAAGAATTGATATTACGAATTGATTTCGGATTAGATCTTTACCCTGTTTGGGACTCCAGGTCGAACGGTACGATCACTCTCCCTCAACCTGATTAGAAGGAGATGAACATGACCACGCAGATGCTCGAAACAGAAGCAGTTGTCGACCGCGCTTACTTGAATGAACTACTTCACTGGGTAAAAACCTTGAACTCTGCCGGAGTTTCGCCTGACAAAGCAGCCGAGATCGCCAAAGAATTCATGCTTCACTCTTGCAGCGCCAGCATCGAAGAAACCGAAGAATACTACGAAGACGAAGAGTAAATCGAAAGTCGTCCATCGTTTCAATCAATGAAAAAGCGCCCAGGAAAGATTACTTCTGGGGCGCTTTTTTCATTTGTCGACTCCTGGCTTCAGGCTGGTTTACTCCGCAATCCGGAGCGAACCCAGCTCACCAGAGACAGGCAGGACTTCCAGAACAAGTACAAAAGCAGCAAAGGCGAAAACAGGAATCCGACAGCCAGCCAGATCGCTCCGAACGATACCTGCTTCAGCGCTCCGGACTTTCCGAAAGCTCCCTTGAGCATTCCAAGCACGATCGCCCCCAACCCAACTCCAAGCACAGCTAGATTGAGAACGTTTGCCAGCAGGTTCAACAACACCTCAAGATTAGCCAGTGAACTGACTCGCACTGTGCCGCTGGTGTTCACCCCTGATATTACCGTCGGAGTTGACGCTGGTCCAATCGTCCCAGAGGTTGCTCCCTGCAACATTGATGCACCACCAGCACTTGTATAGGAACCGGTTCCGTACGTTCCCGCGCTTGATTGCGGAACGACGGCAATTCCGCTTCCCCCCTGAATTGGCGCCGGCGTCGTTATAGCCGGAAACACAGCAACTGCTGGTCCGCTTCCTCCATCAAACAGATTGGCATCACGCGAGCTGGCCACCAACCAATTGATGATCGAGCTCGGCATGCCGAATCCAATTGAAGCCGGTATCGGATTTAGCAAACCAGCTTGTTTGGCGACACCAGATACAACAGTCAAATTTTGGACTGGAATCGAGCCGAGAATTGAGGTAAAGATTGCATCCAAAGTTGGGCCGGGAATTGCGCCGACCACTCGAATCGACTGACCTGACATTTGCTGGCTTTGTGATTCCAGGTACTGGATTGCTTTCCTGTCTGCCTCACCAAAAATCTTCTCGTAAGAGACACCAGCAGGCATCTCCACCGGAACCATGATAGTGCGCGCCTTTTGAGCCCCGGTTGAGACCGCCTCGTCGACAGCAACGAAAGATGTAAACTGCGTCATGATGTGTTGAGAAAGAGCGAGCCTAACGATCTCGTCCTTAATCTGTTTTTCCGGATCACCATTTTGCATGGCGATCCAGTCCGCCGACATCAGTGCATCAACAGCCGCTCGCGCCCATATTTGCGGCAGGATGAAATTGTCCTCCTGCAGTTCCGGAAGCACAATTGGAATCCGTTGAAGGTACGGCTTTCCGCCGCTGTAGCCGGTGACTACGGCCGCACCGACGCCGGCTTTCGTGTAACGTCCCTTCAGATAGAGCGGACGCTCAGCCCAGACATCTTGTAAGTTTCGCGGGAAGACATCAGTTAGCTCAACTCCTTCGAATCGCACCTTTACATCAGTCAGAACCGGAGTCGAAATGCGTTCGTAGAAGTGCTTTCCGACTTCATCGCCGCTCTTTTCAAGCAGAACATATTCCGCTTCTCCTCCGCCTTCCTTGGCGATACCATCGATCAAAAAGCGATTGACACTGCTGCCGGTACCAAAGGAAAACCAGCGAGAATTCCCTCTGTACTTTTTGATCATGCCGAGAATTTCCATATCATTGCCAACATAACCGTCAGTCATGAACGTCACAATCCGCAAGCGATGCTTGTCAGCAGGCGCCTCACAAACGGTTTTTACAGCCGGTCCCATCCAGGTGCCACCATCGGCTGAAAGACTATTGATGTAAGCGATTGCTTTCTCTTTCGGCGCGCCCTCTGCCGGCATCGGCTTGTCGAAGAGCTGCTCTGTAACATCGCTAAAGGAGATGATTTGAAACGTATCTTGCGGATTCATGTGATTGACGATGTATGCAAGAGTCTCCTTCGCCTTCTCGAGTGGAGCACCACTTTGAGAGCCAGACTTATCCACCAAGAAGACCATCTCCTTCGGGGCAATTTGTTCGGTTGGAATCCGCTTAGGCGGAAGTATCATGAAGGTAGCGAAGCCGGACCGGCCGGTCTTGTGGGTCAAATACCCGCTCTGGATGCTATCGGCAGCGACATCCCAATTGAGCACGAAGTCCTTGTTCGCAATCGATGCCTTGTCTTTCAATTCAATATGAGCAGTAGCCGGGCCGGTTCTTTCCAGCTGGACTTCGTGCGAGTTTGAGCTTATGTTGCCAACCGGAACAGCACCATCCAAATCGACCGAAATAGACAGATCGTGACCGGCCCGTGTGTTCGGACCGCCACCGAAAACAGGTGGTGGAGAGATTTTCGACGCATCGGAAACCATAGTCGTATTTGGCGACCAGCCTAAACCGAACACTCCGGTGGATGTGCCCGGCATAAATCTCGGACCGACTACAGTGGGGAAGGCAAAGCTATAGCGACCACTCTCGTAAGACAGCATCTCACTATACTGTAAGGTGATCTCAATCTCTTTTCCAGGTTCGACATTTGCAACCGACTGGGTAAAGATATTGGGTCGCTCTTGCTCGAGCAAAGCCGCCGAATATCCCTCTTCCTTTGCCTGGTCGTAGATCTGCCTGGCCTCCTCACGTCGCTTGATGGTACCGTGAATGGTGCGCTCGCCGATCCGCATCATCATATCATCGACCGCGCCCGATTCCGGAAGGGGAAATGTATACACCGCTTCTATTTTGTCTTTGAACGGATTATCGAAAAGCTGCTTGACTGTTACTCTGGCGAAGTAGCCAGCAACTTTTACAGAGACATCGGTATGCTTCAAGGCACATTTACCAATCTCCTTGCCGTCGCGATCTGAGACAGTGAGAGTCCCTGAGCTGTCTGCCTGAAACCTTCCAATCGACTCATGCGAACGATTGATTGATGACCACTGAGCCGACGCAGGCAGACCGCTGTTACTAATGCCCAGAATCGCTAAGATAGCAAGCGACAGGAGCCTGCGAGTCTCCTTTTGAAAGTGAAGTCTGAACATACAGCTAATCCCTCTAAAAGTTTTTGACAAACGGCTCTGCCGGAGCCTAACAATCGAAGGGCATGGTTTCTGCCCGGCAATGTGATCCTACAAATCGTCAACGGCAGACACATCTATCGGCAGTCACCATTCGGCATGACTTTCGTCACTACTTCCTTGGTCTGGTAGAAACGCCACGCCACTTTCAAAAATCTGTCACAAACCTGACGAGTACATGCCACAAAACTTTCCTAAAGTACAAGCATCGAAGGCAGAGCGCGTTGGTTGCAGACAGTTGAGGATTCATCAATGACTTACAAAGACGAGCACAGCAGAAACAAGGAAGCACTGGACCTGATGGTCAAAATGCGCGCTGGCAACGGCGGAGCGGCCAAGGTAACACCGTCATCAGGAGCGAACCCCTTGGTCGGATTGTTGATGATTGCCGCAATCGGACTGCCGATCGGAGTTCTAAGCGGCGTCATTCCCAAGAGCGCTGTTGCAGGCATCCCCTTACTGAGCGACCTTCCTGGCGTACATGCGTCAGTCCGCCCGGCATCGAATCATGCCGCTTCAACCAAAGGACATAAATCAGTAAAGAAACACGGCAAGCACAAGGCTGGTCTGCACGTCAGCCATCAGGCTACCGGCCGAGTTTTGAAAGCCGAATAGCTAACGGCTAAGGAAGCAGCGAACTCGACTTGTAAAGGTTCTGCCGAAAGACGTCCAAAAAATCAGGCTGCCGTATATACACGAGAGTGCCAGATCCCTTCGGCGAGAACAAGAACATGCAAGGAAGTCGAAAAACATGGGTGATCTGCGCGGTCAAGAGCAATATTCCGGTCAATCAGAGCCTTCCGCTCTAAGTCCGTTTCATCGAGAGCTCTTCGATAAATTTAGTAATGACGCTGACAAGAAAACTGCCGATTCAGACAAGAACTCGGCACAAAAAGGCGATTCGGCCGGAACACCCTTGGTTCGACAGTATTTAGAGCTGGCCGGACAGTTCGCAGCTGCCGGCGATCGACCGGCCACCGCGAAAGACCCAGCCGCCAAACAAAAAACTGAATCATATGAATCGAAAGAGGAAGATCGTGTTCGCCGCTATCAAGAAGAGTGGAATCGCCTGGGCGAAATGGCGAAGGCTGCTCTAGCATGGTCCAAGCTGCCAAATTCGGTAGATTTGAGCAGCAGCCAGAACGGTCGGTCGATCGAGCTGGCTAGCGATCGATTCTCCGGATTCTTCGAGGCTATTCCTGGTTTGCGGCTGGACAAACCTGTTCGAGACCTGCTCGAAGGAATTAAGAGCATTAGTCTCAATGACAATCAATTGAAGCTCTCAGGCGAAGTCACCACTAAGACTCAAGAAGGGCTGCCACTCTATTTGAAAGACGTCACAATCGATGTCCTGCCCGATCCAAACGACAAGAACAAGATTCAACTGCGCAACATTAAAGGGATGAGTTGCTCGGGTCTGTCCATCAAAGATGCTACTTTGACATTCAACCGAGACAATCCGGATGGAATTGTAAGGCTGCAGGTTGAAGTAACAAATCCGCTGCCCAAATACCTGCGTCAGCTTGGTGCACCGCAGGAAGACAAAATTAAACTGCCGGATATACCACTTAGCAAAGCCGAGACGGTAAATCCAATCATTGACGAACTCCGCAAAAAGGCCGGCGAGCGTGACTATGTCCGAATGGCTGAAGCACTAACTGCCAACGACCTGCCCAAAGAATTGCACGACTTGATTGGCAGCATTACCGGACGCTCGAAGCGTGGAGACGATTTAATCGTCACCCGGGTGAAGGCGTCCAGCCACGATCTGGGTGGCATGACAGCGAGCCTGGCCGAACGAATTGAAGCAAAAGTTACCATCAACGACAAAGAAGCCCGCCTGGAAAACATCAAAGGAATCGACTTTAAGGTTCCGCTGCCGGCAGAGGTAAAGAATCTGTTGAAGATGGACGGTCTCGAAAGCAAATTGAAAGAGCTGTCGCTCGGTGCGGTCGATGAGACCGGCAACCGGGTTTTGAAAGTAAAGTTTGACAGCGGCTCACTGGTTGAATCCATGTCTATTAAGGTAGGCAAGGATCTGGCGCCCACCCTGGACCGTTCCGGACGGATGACTGTCGACATTATGGCAGCCAAGACGATTGAAGCCGAGGGAAAGACGGAGACAATTCGTCTTCCAATCTCCGTGTCGTTTGACCCGAAGCAAATGGCAAACCCCGGCAAGCTTGGCCCGGACTTCACAATCAAACTTGACGGAAAAGACCAGGATTACCTAAGAGTTGCCGAAAGTATGGTGCAAGGCGCCAACCTCAACGAAGTGAAGGATCTCTTCCAGGGGGTCAAATCAATCTCCAAGAAGGGCGATGCCATCATGATTGAGCGAGCCGACAAAACCAGCCGAGAGCTTGGCGGACTTTCGCTCGATGCCGATAAGAACATTTCATTGCGGATACGGCAGGACAAGAACACCCTCAAGATTGCCGATATTCAGGGAATTACATTGACTTTGAAGCCTGAAATGCCGCCGGCGGTCAAGAAGTATCTCGGACTGGACATCGGTAACATACCAGTGGGAATCAAGAACATCTCAATTATTGACGAGGGCGGAAACAAACAGCGCGTTATCGTTGAAGGAAACAACTTACTTTCAAAAGTGGGAGTCACCCTGAAAGACGGCGCCCCAATGCTGGAAGGGGATGGACGGTGGAAACTCTATGCCTTGGTGCAATGCCCTCCCACCAACGAAGAAAGGCGGCTCGGCAAACAGCTGCGAGAGATGCCGGTGATTCTGCCGTTCGACAAGGACAATAAGGTTGCGCTGAAATCAGAAGAGACTACCGCGCTCATCGCTCAGGTAGCATTTAACAACATCGATCCCGACAATCCGAGAACCTGGGGACTCGGGTTAATAGCCATCGGCTCCCAGACAACTTCGACTGCGATTGAAACCAGCAAGGAGTTGAAAGGTCGTTTCGACGACGGCTGGAGACAAGTAAAGGACGGCACGGCAGTCGAACGCTTTAAAGATGGCGCCTCACAGCTGCCGGGAAGATTTACCAGTGGATTGAGAAGGATTGGTGGGTGGGTCGGATTGGACTAGTCCGCTGAGTTAAAATAGTTCTTTCAACAGGTTGGTAATGCCCATCCAGGTCTGAAGGAACAGTCGTGCGAGCTACACATAGTGCGATCGAAGCTCACGTAGAAGAGCTCAAATCTTGCTCCAAATGCCCGCTTATGGTCGGGCCGGTAGTAACCGGCAGGCCGGAACTCAGCAAGGTTTACTTGATTGGGCAGGCGCCTGGTCCAAGAGAAGGTGATTTCGGACGGCCGTTTGCTTGGACGGCCGGCAAAATGCTTTTCCGCTGGTTTGAAAGTCTTGGCATCAATGAGGAGCAGTTTCGCTCACTTTGTTACATGGCTGCGGTCTGCCGCTGCTTCCCAGGTAAGACAAAGCAAGGCGGCGACCGGGTGCCGACTCCGGGCGAAGTAGCGGAATGCTCGTTTTGGATGAAGCGGGAGATTGCTATCCTCAAGCCTCAGCTGATCATACCGGTTGGCCGGCTGGCAATCGAGCAGGTGCTCGATCCGGCACCTTTAGTAGACAGCGTCGGCAAGAAGTTCACCAAAGACTTCTTCGGACAGCGTTGTGATGTAATTCCTTTGCCGCATCCTTCCGGTGCGTCCACCTGGTTTAAGAAAGAGCCTGGCAAGTCGCTGCTTTCAGACGCGCTCTCTCTAATAGATGCACACCCAATCTGGCAAGAGATCAAGTCTGCCGCGAAGTAGACCATCAGACACGCCCTCCCGGCAAGACGGCAGTTCGGCTCTGCCAAAGTACTCTCCTTTCGAATTTTATGAGACTCGCCAAAAATAATTCCGGCAAGTCACTGTCTGGTCACACTTGCTGAATACATTGGTTCTATCGGAAAGGCCAAATGACTGGCTGGAGGAAAGAGCAATGTCAATCGTTTTGTGCAAAGAGTGCGGAAGTACCATGTCTTGCTGTTCAGGGCGCTGCCTGCGATGCAAGGGAACCGCACTGGTTTACTACGCCAGCATTCACAACGATAAACTGCAATCTCAGCTTGAGTTTTTCTTGTTTAAACGAAAGCCAGCCGGTGCAGTCTCCAGTATGCTTTCGGTGGCGGCAATGGCCACGGCTACTTCGGCTGCATTCTTCTTGCTCCTCAATGCACCCAAATTGCTTCAAATGGCTCATTTGATCTCGTGATAGT
>CAZSNX010000034.1:0-17784 GCA_964607945.1 uncultured Candidatus Obscuribacterales bacterium | reverse complement strand
TCGGTTAAGGACGATTTGCGCTTCTCTTATCTGGCAGCGGCCCGGAGCTTTTTGGCTGCATCTGAAAATAGGATGCTGTGCAGGAGATAAGATGGGGTAACGGCTGCAATGCCATTGTTCTGAAAGGCAACCAATCCTTGAGCAGTGGGTGCCAGCGCAAAATCGGCCGGAGATCTGTCGTTGAAGAAACCTTTCATGACTCCGGCCAGTTTGATTTCACCGGCCACCACGCCGGATCCTGACATGATGAACAAAGGGGCGCCGCTGGTGCCACCGCAAGAATGTGATTCGAGCAAGAACAACTCTGCGTTATCAGAAGGCATTTTGGAGTTGGTAGTAAACTTGATTCGCTCATCAGGAAGCATCGCGACCCGTCCGAAACGCAAAATCGGATTGCTCCGCCGCTCTTTGTAATGCGCTGTGAAAAGCCCGGGATAGAACATGTCGGCACCTTCCGAGAGACGAAGATGACCGAACGTCTCCTTGGTTGTTAACATCTTGTCCGGAACAGTCTTTAACTCGTGTGTCTTAGGATCAGGCAGTGCCGGCACTACGGCGATATCCACTGTCTTGTCGGAGCTCGTAAGCACCAAACTGACGCCATGGCTGCTCAGATCCAGCGGTATGTATTCGGAGTCTCCCACAATCTTATTGAGGCGCACATATACTCTTGGATAGAAGCCACCACTTGAATTGGTCAATACGTGCTTTGCGGTTACGAAATATCCATGAAATCGAGCCTCGACTCGCTCGTCCTTGACCGTCATAAAGAACCCTGTTCCGATTGCCATCGGCTCGTTGTACTTCGGGTCGCGTCTAAGTTCGCCTTTTTCATCGGCAAGGAATATAAAAATAGCAACCCTTTTCATATCCGCTGGAATGGTGCCAGCAAGACTCGGCACTCCTACCAGCAGGAGCATCATAAGGATAACTGCAAGGCTTGATAGATTCTTGAGCTTCATTTTCCAACAGATAAACAATGGGTAGCGTGCCAATCCTAGCATGCGACTCATGGAGAAGTGATTCGATTTCAACAGCCTGCCACCGGCGCTCGCATGACAGCAGCTTTTAACGACCGAATTTGCCCTTCTAGATATCTACCTGATGAGACAACGCATACCGACTCAATATGCAACCATGCCAACATCACGGCGGAAGTCAGACGGCAAGCACATCATCACCACCTTGAGTTCGAAGCACGAATTGCCCAATCTGAAGCATTGGCATCAACTACGCCCGCTGTCGAAGTTACGAGACTCGAAGCGCTTGTAACTAGGAGCTTTTATACCGGTCAGAATCATCTCACGAATCAGATTGGACAAATCGATATCGAGCTCTAAAGTCTCAGATTGAAATGCCAATTGCAACATGCTGTCGTGCAGTCGCCATAAAGACGCAATTGCTTCTTTGCAGGACACGGTCTGTGGAATACGAGCAATGATTGCCTCGATTCTTCCGGCTGCTTGTGCGAGATCAGCCATAATCGCTCGTTTGGGAATTTCCGACAAAAGATGCTCCAAGTCATCTACCAGCAACAACAATCTGCGACGAACATCCGGCAAACCCAGAAATTCATCGTCTTGTGCATCGCGGCTGACAGACCGAAACCGTCGCGAAATCTCCCACTCCACTTCCTCAATAGAGATATTGTTCAGTTGCATCGCTCCGGCACAGATATCCTTCCAGTCCGCACCAGATAAGGCTTGTCTTACAATCACTTCAAAAACTTGATGGCGGACGTGAGCGCCATATGTATCGGAATCCTTGTGGCGGCCAGCAGTTTCGGCATTGCTCGTACAACCGCAAAACGGACAATGCTTCCAATCTTCTTGCTGCAAGCGAGAGCACTCGCGACAGTCCATGATTCGCCCCTCCGAATCCGACTCTTACAATTCAAATCAATTTGGCGCTTAGAAAAACCTGCTTTGATAGTTTGTCAAAATCATAAAGCAAGCTCAAAGCAGCATAAGCTATACTCGCGAAGGCACGCTTTGGACAGTCGACTCTTGCCTGGCCGGCTGCGCCAGTCTGGCTTTAGAAGCACATTCGCCGAAGATCTGTCTTGAAGTCCATACCAGACCATAGAACAAGATGGCCAGCTCGACTCCATCGAAGGCCGCTGCACCAAGCGCGTTCAAAGCACTCGCATTTTGAAGCAGCTCGTAGCCTATACACATGGACAAACCAACACAAAAGATCGCATGATGCTTCCTTTTCATAGTAACGAGCCCTCGATACAATGCATACCAATTGGGCAACAATAGTCCAGACTTGTTGCAAATTTGTGAAACAATTCCGTGCCTTAATATTAGGACCAACAAGTTGCCTCAAAGGCGGCAATTGCAAGGGAGATCGAAAAACATGACGATGATTAAGCGAGCGCTCACCGAGGTGGCTGTAGACGCATTTACTGACTATCTCAAAGAGAAGCTGGAAAAGGTCAAGCAGCTGGACTTGGACCAAGATGGCACGAAAGATGTCGATCAACTGGCCGAGATAGTTGCTCGTCTAGGTCTGCATTTCAAGGACGCGCTGACTACGACCAATTTTTCTCAAATTGCCACCGGGCTCGATCAAATCATTGCTGGCGTAGAACTGGTTAGGAATTCCCTGGACAAAGAAAAGCTTGGCGCTCTTACCAAAGAGGTATCTTTAGGTCTGACAAAAATTGGCGAACTCACCCGCCTTTCAATTCAGTACGTCAAGGAACACCCGCAAAACTAAGCAGCTATGACATCTGCGTCAGTTGTACCGTAGCCGGAGCGGTCAACGGTAGATTAAACCTTAAGCACCCAAGACCGGCAGCTGGGTATAAAGGCCTTCAGGGGGCTCTGTAAACGACGCGGCGGCTAGAGCGAAGGAATAAGCGCCGATTACAGTGAAGGCACTAGCCTTTTAATGAACGGTCAGCGCGAGCAGATCAAAATTGGACAACTCTTTTGCGAAGCTGGTGTGATCACGGCCGAGCAGCTCAATATCCAGCTGCAAGTAGCTAAGACCATCGGTCAACCGCTCGGACAGATATTGTTGCGTTCCGGTCTGGTTACTAAGTACCAGCTTATCTGCGCGGTGCAAGTTCAATCGATGATCCTGGACAAGATCCTCGATATCGAATCAGGGTCGAATGCGCTCAAACTCGTGTGCGTCGAAGGGCTAGATCTAAGCGATGCCTGCGCGAAAGTCGGCTTTCAAAAGGACAAGACCTGGACGTGTAAGTTAGGAGAACTGCTGGTTGGCGCTGGCATTCTTACACCTCGACAGTTACTGGACTCTATTGCAACCAGCTTTCAATCAAGCGTCCCGCTCGGTCAAACGCTTGTACGCGGAAAGACCGTTCGTCCGGAAGTAATTGCCGCCGGGCTCAATCTGCAGAAGCAGGTCCGAAGCGGTTTGACTACCTTGGAGGAGGCAATCGCAAGCTTGCGAAAGTGTCAATCTGAATCAACCGGGACGGTACCGATTAACTACCCTGATCCGGTTCAGGAGGCAATGAAAACGCCACTTGAGATGACTGGAGAGTTTCAAGCCGGAACGCTCGAGCAGGTCGACGAAGTGCTCTGGAAACGAATTCGCAAGGAAAAACTGCAGCAGGACGAGCCCGACGACTCACCCCAGCAAGCAGCCCAGGAGATGATCGGCACCATCCTGGCCAATCGCTATGAAGTAATCTCGTTTATCGGCTCGGGCGGCATGAGCTTTGTTTATATGGTCAGGAATCGAACACTCGACCAAGTATTGGCGCTCAAAATGATGCAGCCGCGCCTGAGACGAGACCAAGAGATGATCAGGCGGTTCAAACAAGAAGCCCAGGCCGTAAGTTCGCTCGATCATCGAAATGTGGTGGCAATCCACGAATTCGGCGTAACTGACGAGGGAAGGCTGTTCCTTGTAATGGATTATGTTCCGGGAGTTTCGCTGGCCGAACTGCTGCTCAAGGAAAATCGCCTGCCGGTAGCAAGAGCATTGCCAATCCTGATCCAGGCTTGCGATGCAATCGCCCATGCCCACGAGCGCGGCATCATTCATCGCGACTTGAAGCCGGGCAATATCATGCTTTCAAGCAGTGACGAGCAGGCCGACGTAGTAAAGATTGTGGATTTCGGCATCGCAAAACTGCAGCCGGCCGAAGGGCTGGAAGATCTTCAGGCGACCAGAAGCGGCGAGCTGTTCGGCAGTCCGCTTTACATGAGCCCGGAGCGCTGTATGGGAAGAGCATTAGACAGTCGCTCCGATATTTACTCGATGGGTTGCCTTATGTACGAAGCGATTACAGGACATCCGCCGTTCTTGGGCACAACCATTTACGAGATTTTCTATAAACATATGCAGCAGAGACCGGCAGGGCTGGGCAAAATCATCTACGACAAACAATTGTGCAAAGAGATTGAGACTGTCATTCTTACCTGCCTGGCCAAGGATCCGGACAATCGGTTTCAATCAGTCAGTCAACTGAAAGACGAGCTGCAGCGCATACTCATGACACAAGCAGCGTTGCTCGAGCAAGTACCGGAGGAGCGCACTTTCACATTGATCGGTGAATTGCTCGAAAAGGCCGGCATGGTCTCCAGAGAGCTCCTAATCGATCGCTTGAAGACATCTAAGGCGCTCGGGCAGCCGCTGGGGCAGACACTCTTGCATGCCGGCGACTTAACCGAGCATCAAGTAATCGCCACCGTACAAGTGCAGTCGCTCCTTCACGATAATGTGCTGACGCTGGAGCAAGCGATCGAATCACTCAGATTGGTCAGTCGTGAGAAATTGTGCATGGAGGAAGCCCTGGAAAAACTTGGTCTGCTCGAAGAGAACTGGACCAATCGGCTGGGTGAATTGCTCTCGTCCGCACAATTAATCAATAAGACCGATTTACACAAAGCGCTCTATCTTTCTCTTAGAAATTGCAAGCCGCTCGGCCACGTATTGGTGCAAGAAGGAATATTAAAGCCGATTATGACCGCCCGGGCTCTTTCCGTACAAAAGCGCATGCGCTCCGGTCTGCTGACTCCTGAAGAAGGTCTGAGCGAATTAAAACTTGATCCCGCTGATGTCACGCTCTTCCTTTGAAGCAGTGCTACAAACAGCAAGGAATAGTGGCACAGCGCTTTCCGCTATTGGAATTCATCCAGCTGTTCCGGTATCTTTCCTCGCAGTGACATTATCTTTGCAGCTACTTGGTAGATTTGCGGGCGGATTCGAAAGTCGCCGTCGAACGGGTTGCTGTTGACCACAATCAAATAGAAGTTCAGGCACAGCGTAAGCGAGACGAGCATTGTCATCACGACTTGAGAGAAGAGCTTATCGACGCTGAAGAGGTACGTAAAGCTAATCGTTGCGATCGCTCCGGCCACCAGCACCACCCACAATACCGCAGAGACCCGGCCCCTGGCCATGACCAATCGCACCCGGCGATTCGCAGACATATTGTCGAAGTTTTCCACAAGCGCGCTGTAAAAGCATTGTTCTTGCGGCGTCACCGGCTGACAATGCTTTACCGCATTCCAGAGCATGAACATCGCTTCCCAGGCTCGCTTTGAAACGCCTCCGCGCGGCATCTTATCCCATTCATCGTCAGAGACAGCGCGAGCATAGGCTATGCAGGCATCTTGAAATTCGACTTTGTTTCTCTCGGGAAAACCGTCGGAAATCCGGTAGATATTGATCAAGGCATTAACCTCGGCGCCGATGGTCACTCGGGCTTCTTGCATGTGGTTGGAGACATCAACCACCATAAACCCCAATACCACGGAGTAGAGCGTTCCCACAATTGAGAACATATACCCGCCGACTTCATGATGGGCGCCGATCGGTCGAAAGTCGAACTTTCTGCGAACTAACAACAAACCAACGACAGCCAGCAGCGTCCCTCCGCCCACAACCAATATTCCAAGCAACTTCGAATCCAACGCCTGCCTGCCTCCATAACGTCGCAACTACTGCCGAAGCAGCTCCAACATTATAGACCGCCTCAACTAACTGTTTCGGCTTCCGCCGGCGCCGATGCAACCGGCTGACTCTTGGGTATTCGGAAGTAAAAGGTACTGCCTTTGCCTTCCTCGCTCTCCACACCGATTTTGCCGCCATGTTGCTCGATTATCGCCTTGCAAATGGCCAGACCCAATCCGGTGCCACCTTTTTTGGTAGCATCGGCCGTTTCGACCTGGCGAAATCTGTCGAAGATAATCTCGCGATGACTGGCCGGTACGCCGCGCCCACGGTCGATCACGCGCACTTCAACTAAATCATCGAGATCTACCGCTTCAATCGTCACGGTTTGACCAGGGGGTGAAAACTTCACCGCATTTGATACCAAATTCACGAGCACCTGCACCAGGCGATCGCCATCGGCATAAAGCTCGAAGGTGCTGGGAATCGTTTCGAGCTGTACATTATGCTGCTCGGCATAGACTCTGACAGCATCCAACGATCTCGACATCACGTCATGAAGATCCACCAGCTCGGGGGTAATATCCAGAGTGCCCGATTCGAGCTTCTCGATGTCGAGCAGGTCATTGATCAACGCAATCAATCTCGATACGTTGCGTTCAGCAGCGCCGGAACGCTTCTCGCCGACTTCATTCAGCGTTCCGTAGACCCCTTTAATCAGCATGGAGAGAAATCCCCTTACCGAAGTAAGCGGAGTTCTCAGATCGTGACTGATCATCGCCACGAATTCTTGTTTCATGCGTTCCAGCTTTTTGCGTTCAGTTATATCGTGGGCAACGCAGAAAAGCGAGCGTTCGGATTCCGACCAGTGCGCAGACCACAAGATATGCGCGACCGAGCCGTCTTGACGAACAATTCGATTTTCGAGCGCCGCATCGGTAGAACCGGCAATCAGATCGCGCACCGCTTGCTCGGTGGATTTTACATCTTCGGGTAATACCATCTCGATAAACCGCCGGCCGATCAGCTGCTCAGGAGTGAAGCCCAGAACTTGACGCGAGGCAGGACTGACCTTCACAAACCGTCCTTCGAAATCGATCGAGCAGATGACATCGCGAGCATTCTCGATAATCGCTCGCTCTTTCCTGGCTGCTACCGCCAGTGCGTCTGCCATTTCGTGAAATACACGGTCCAAACTGGCAATTTCGTCCGCGCCCGCCATCACGGCATTGAGGTCTTGTCCACGCGCCAGCCGATTGGCATTATCTACCAACATATCCAGCCGGTCAGTTATACCTTTGACGAACACAAGCGCCACTACAATCGCCAACAAAATATTACAAGCAAGCCCAGCTCCGAGCAGCTTCTGGACATCCTGCCGGGAGCGTGCTTGAGCGGCCGGACTTTCGGCGATCACCTTCTCTTGTTCCTTCATCAGACTTCTGAGGTCATTTACAAGCTCCACTCTCAACTTTCCGAACTGTCCGCGCGCTTTTTGCATCAGGGCAAACGCCTCGAACTCCTGACCGGATTCAACCAAACCCATCATGTAAGAGAAGAATTTGAGGATCTTCCCGGTGCTCTTGTCGATTCGCTCCACTATCGCGAAAGACTGCGGTTCATCGCGCACAAGTGCTTTCAATGCCTTCATTTCACTTAAGATCTGCGGCTCTATTTGATGCAATTCGCGCGCTGCATCAGGATCACCCTTGAAACTGTCGTAGTCGGCAGCTGCTTTGCCTGCGTCATAAACCAATTGAATGATATGGTTTGTTCTTCCGACAATTTCCTTCGAGTGATTCTCTTTCATCGCTTCCTGCTCAGCTTGACGCAGTTGAAAAGCGAGCGTTCCGACGAAAACCAGCTCCAGTGAAAGCAGGAATACGACGAGAATCAATCCCTTGTGGGAAAGTTTCAAGTTAATTTGCAACGCCACAGCCTCCACGAAGCCAGGCCTGCCCCAATTGTAGCTTAAAGCTTCACGACGGTGAGAGGTGAACTGGATTTACTTGACAGGCAGTCACGGTGACGGCACACTAGGTTTTGCTATGGGGGTGTTTTCAATTGGAGTCAAACGGTATGCGCAGCTAGTTTGTTGCGCGATCACTGTATTGTCATCTTCGGGAGCATTTGCACCGGACTCTTTGTGCCAGACCTGCAAGCCATGCCAGACACAACACTCCGGAGATAATCCAGATCTCTTGCCGGCAGCGAGCAAACCTCTCCAGGTTGGCGACAATTCAGCTCTATTTGAGGCAGCCACTCAGTCCACAACATTAACGGGTGGAACAGCTTCGACAACATTGCAGGCTGGCGCTCAATCTACAATGCTCCAAGCGGCGACCGAATCAACTCTCCTGCAAGGCGGAACTCAATCCACAACATTGCAGGGCAATACCGAATCGACCATGCTTCAGGTTGGCACAAAGCAAACCCTCATTCAAGGCGGAGTCGAGAAGGAAGGACAGCTCAATCTGTTGATTCTGATGGATTCATCACGCAGCATGGATGAGACGTTGGATGGCTCGACCTCACAGGAAGCCGAAAAAAAAATCACTGTAGCCAAACGGGTCCTGACCGAAACAGTCAATGCCATACCCACTGATATCAATCTTGGCTTGCGTGTTTTCGGACAAAGCTTCAAAAATGATTCGTTTAATGATTGCCAGCAAAGTGTCCTTACTGTACCGATCGGAGTTCGCAACCGCACCGCCATCGTCGAGTCAGTGCACCAGCTCAAGCCCTTTGGCTTGACTCCTCTGGCTTATAGCCTGATGCACGCCGAACGCGACTTTCATGGACTGCCAGGCAGCCACCATGTAGTGCTGATTTCGGACGGAACCGAAACCTGCGGCGGTGACCCCTGCACCTACATCAAGCGCTTAACTGCCATGGGCATCAAAATGAAAGTCGATATCGTCGGCTTCGGTCTTAAACGCGATCAAAAGGCGAAAGAGCACTTGAATTGTATTGCCAGTTCGTCCGGTGGCAAATACTACGAAGCCGATACAGCCGGTCAGCTACGAGACAGCATAAAAGAAAGCATCAAACGAGCGATCGGCGACTCCAAGGTAAACGGTCGAGTGATTACCCGCATCAAAGAACCGCTACTTGATCCCGCCAAGGTACCTGCCGGGTTTCGGTAGGATGGTTTTCCAAAACTTCAACCGATATCGGTTGAAGTTTTGGAAAACCATCCTTGGCAACGCCGAAGCAAACCGGCAGCACTAACTTACTGCAAGTTTTCCACTCGCCAGCCCGCTTGACATGCCGATTTAGTACCAGGGTCCGCCTACGGCATTTCCGGTTGTTCCCAAACCCATGTTACCGGCCGCGCCCAAACATTCTGCCAGCGATTTCATAAACGGATGATGAGAGTCATGAGCGGAGTTACCACCTTGGCTCGGCTCTGGTCCTGCTACCTGCTGGCTGTGCAATGCCGGTTGGGCGCCGGCTGAACTGGCAATATATTGTGGGGCGCTGGTCTGCTGCCTTTGATGCTGAAGTAACTGAACGGCTCCCATCAGTGGATCAACTCTGTCCATCAACTGCATGTCAGACGTCGGGTGCTCGTTTGGAAACAATTTCTGCTCCAGCCGCCGCAATCGAGCAAGAAGATGCTCGTCGGAATAGGTTTGACCGAATACCTGACCTTCCATCCAGGTCACTTTGTCCAGGAGCGACGAGCTTGAACTAGGCGCAGCCACAAAACCAGGCTGCCCGCTATGCACCGAAGGCGCACTGTAAGAAGCTGGGGTTGCTCTTCCTTGTGCTCGTCCGTCATTAGTATCATAAATCGGCGCCAAGTCAGCCACTTCCATCTCAGGATTGGTACCGAAAGGTCTTACATGCAGATGAGTATCGACATATTGTTCGAGTTTATCGACTCTGAAGCTGAGATCATTACTGGTCGAAGTCTTGCCAAAAGCTTTCAATTCAAGCTGATCCAGCCGTTTGGTTACCGGTTGATCAACATAGGTGCGGTTGAGCAACTCGTGCTCGAGCGCAGTGACGTGAGGATATTGGCTTCCATCTACTACTTGCTCGCTGGCACCATCGTCCGGCGCTGCTGCGAATTGATTGGAAGGGGTTGCCGGTTGAGCAGAACTTACACCGCTGGCAGCATCTGAAGCAATTTCCGGAGCAGGCGTAGGCATGGCCGTGAGCAGATCAGTCAGCCGGTGCTGCTCGCTGCCAGTCTTTGCTTCACCAAACACCATTTTCTCCAATCGAGTCAATCGATTGTCTATATCATCGCTTTGATAATCATGCTCAAACAGTCTGACTTCCAGACTGCTCAAATCATTGGACAGCGATGCTGAAGCAATCGGAGCATTGGCTGCAGCGGCGACTGAACCGGCGGTCATAATCAGTAACGAAGCAAGACTGAGTATGGATCTCATAGCACTCCTCACTGAGTTTAAATGGACAATCAAGCTTGGCGAGTTCTAATCTAGAATTGCCTGAGCAAAGGTTGTCTGGTGGCTCAGATTATATTCGATCTGCCCTGTAAAACGGAGCGACCAGGTATTTGATCAGACAATTAATGGGGCAGCACTGGTCAGCACTCTCTCTAGAAGACTGCTACCACGGATTTACCTTGCCTGGTCAGCCATATGCTCCTGTAAGTATCGCCGGGCTGCATCCGAAAGCACATCGCGATGCATTCTCATCGGATCGGCAAAAAACGCATCACCGATCGATGCGTCAAGGATGTGTTTTGCCAACAAATCCACGGCGCTGTCTATGTCTGAGCTACCTTCAAAATAAACGATCCGCCGTCCTTCTTCTCGCTCACCCAGCAACATCTGGAAATATTGCATCTCCCGCTCCTGCTGCCTGGCCATATGCCCGCCCATCACCACAACATGCAAATTGTCCCATTCCGCTGCCGACATCCCTTTCTTCCAGTCCATCACCTGCTTGTCCAGTCCGCCCAGCTCAATCGAAACCGCATCATAGGCGTTATCCATTAGTACAGGCTCGCATTGGCGAGCGAAGCTATTTAGCTCTGCTCGGCTTACACGCAGAGAACTCGTCACTTTGTCGATGAAATTGCCAGCGACTGAAAGCAGATTGCGAGCCCGTTCTGCCGCTTCTGGCGACAATCCAAGTTGACCGGCTTTGGCTGATGCCGACGAAGCTGCTTTCTTAAAACTCTCCAGCTCCTTTACCTTGTCGTCGCTCAACGGCGAGTCGGTATGATTGACCAGCATCACGAAGATTGCCAGCGGAACATGGTCGAGCGTCTTAAGAATTCCGTATTGAGGCGGAAGGTATTCAACCTCTTCTACCTTTTTGCCAGCATCGAGCAGGGTCGCTTTGCCACCACCTACGATGATTACTGGTCCGGCAGCACTCGTATCCTCCTTCATCGCTTCTGCGTATGCAGTTCTGAAACTATCGTTCAAATCACCAAACAGGTCAGCCTCCGATTTGGCTGCTACAGGCATGCCGAAAAAAAGAGCGCCAGTTATAGCACAAACCGCAAAACCCAAACCAAGGGCAACACGATTCAAGCGAAACTTCTCGATCACTCGGTCCATTTGCCTGCCGGGTCGAACAGTACAATTACGCCGCCAAGCGAATGCCAACGCTTCGACGAATATGCGCATAATGACAGGCTACCCCCTTCCCAAAAGCTAGCTACTTAAATAATAGGGCACGAATTGAACGGGCCGGGGTAAGTCCAATGCAGAAACTTATTATGTTGTAGGCATTTCCTGGAAGACAATCAATCCTGATTAGACAGCTGGCGCTTAGATACGAGTCTCTACGGCGGACTGAGAGCGGATTAGAAATTGTTGCAGTCTGTCCCAGATCATGCCGGAATAGACGCTTAGCTCCAACGGCTGAAATCCCAGCTCGACCATAATCAGCTCGACGCGCGGTATGCGAGAAGCGGCATCTTTTGCATATTCGATTGGAACATCGCGATCGTTTGTGCCATGAACAATCGCTGTCGGGCACCTTACCTGCTCGAGTCTCAACTCGTCCAAACTTGCCAACTGCATGAGATCATTTTCGGTTCCCCGGCGGCGCCGACTGGCAGGCAACATAGAATCCACATATTCGGCAACGTACCTGATTTTGTCTGGACGCAAAAGTATCTGCTCAGCG
The DNA here is from genome assembly GCA_964607945.1 of uncultured Candidatus Obscuribacterales bacterium. Lineage (GTDB taxonomy): Bacteria > Cyanobacteriota > Vampirovibrionia > Obscuribacterales > Obscuribacteraceae > JAGVKB01. The sequence goes on along the minus strand of CAZSNX010000034.1, from coordinate 5,784 downwards.
AGGTGATTGGCAGTTTCCGGCTCGAAATTTCCTTTGGCATCGATCAGCGCCTTAACCATCATGGACGGAGCATAGTGCGCCAGCGCTGCAACGATCATGCTGCGTGCATCGTTTTCATAAAGTCTGCTCAAGCAATGGTTAGTCCGCTGGCTCCCGGTATAACGACCAGTCACGGCCGACAGAAGGATCAGCTCAGATGTTTTCTCTGGATAGTTCAAACAAAACTCAATGGCACAAGGTCCGCCCTGCGAAACGCCAGCAACAACTACGCTTTCAATTTCCAGAACATCTAGCAAACTGGCCAAAAGATGGCTCTGCTCGCGCGGGGTCAGCCCGGCCCCAATTGGAGTTCTCAAATATCCCGGTCGAGAAGGACAGATTATCGAATAACCTTTCTCGACAAGCGGACGGAAAATCAAAAGTCCCTGGTCGTATCCGCCCGATAGACCGTGAATCACCAAAATGACTCGGCCTTCACCAACACTTCCATACTCGACAAAACCCCTGGCTGTTTCGGCTGTCCGGCTTTCGGTCTCGACGGCAGGCCGCACCCCGCCTTTCCAGCCCAACCAGCTTGCGCCTTCTGTCACAGCACTCATCTATCCGCGAACTAATCACGCACATTATATAGACCCTGAGTCTCAAACAGCAGAAACTCCGGATTGGATGCCTGTAATTCAGCTAGACCACGTCGCACAGCTCGTTCGTAGGCGATTCGTTCCCAAATAGAGATCGGCAGCTCGGCCGGTGCCGTTGAGAATTCTGCACGGCGCTTGGTCGATTCCATCTTAGTTAACAGGAAGTCGCTATCGTTCACAGCCCATGAACTCCTACGCTACAGAGTCCAGCATAGCCGGCCTTTCGATTTCAGTTAATGTGCAATTACGCAGTAGTTTGGCTTAAATCAACCGCTCCACTTAGCGTCCGGCAATTGGCACTACCGCCAATTGCCGCTCGATTCAGCGAATATGTGGATCAAGCGGATCCTCTTCGATGTACTCACCGACCGGTACGTTATCGTTTACCCAGGTTGCCAAACAAGCAACCAAAACAACAATACCCATGCCTATTACGAGGTGCATAATTCCCCCAGGTATATGCGTAAACGATATCAGAAGCACATATAAAATCAAGAACTTGCGAACACATCATTAAGCAGTTGACAAACTCCTTTTCAACTCTTTACAACAGATTGCGCTGTGCCCATAATGCAGCTTGCGTTCTGTCGTGCATATCGAGCGCATCAAGTATTCGGGTAATGTGATTCTTCACCGTACCTTCAGTGATAAATAGCGACTGAGCAATCTCCTTGGTGCTTCTTCCTTGACCCAGAAGCTTAAGCACATCGAGTTCGCGCGCGCTGAACCCAATCTTGTCCACTTCTTCTTGAGAGGCTACAGATTTGTTCAAGCGCGAGAAAACTTTAGAGGCGATCGAATTGCCTAATTGAGTGTAGCCACAATTGACCGATCTGATTGCCTGAGCGAGATGCTCAATCGGCGAGTTTTTTAGCAAATAACCAGCTGCACCGGCATCCATTACCTGCACGATGTACTCATCATCATCAAAGGTAGTCAGAACCAATATCTTCACGTTGCCGAAGCGCTCGCAGATCTGTTTGGTAGCTTCGATACCATCCACAACCGGCATGCGAATATCCATCAAGATCACATCCGGTCTCAAGGCTTCCGTCATCGACACAGCCTCCATTCCGTTAGAGGCTTGTCCGACCACATCAAAGTCGGCTTCCGCCGCCAAAAGCGAGGCGAGCCCTTGTCTTAGCAACGCTTGATCGTCAACCAGCAATAGTCGAATCATGAAATTGGTATCGTCACTTGTATCCGAGTCCCTTCAGTCGGCTGGGCCTGTATCGACATGCTACCATGCAGACTTTCCACTCTCTCCTGCATCCCTTTAATGCCGAAGCCGTCGCCTAGCTGCTGAGGTAATCCGCGCCCATTGTCAGCGAAGTCGACCTCTACCGAGTCAGCATTGCGAACGATTGCGATCGTCACCGTGGTGGCATTGGCGTGTTTCAAAACATTGGTCAAGCACTCCTGTATAACACGAAACAGTTGAAACGCTATCGCCGGAGGCAGTTCAGGTAGATCCGAGCTTACTTGAATCGCCAGCGGCTGCGTTTCACGGATGTCCTTCACCAAAGCGCTCATTGCTTCACAGAGATCGAAGTTGGCATTGCGAATTGACTGAACCGCAATTCGAACATCATTGAGCGATTGAGTAGCCAATTCTTTAGCCAGTATCAAAGCCAACCGCGAGCGCTCCGGATCGTCTTCAGCAAATCGCTTGACGAGGTCGAGCTGAATATTCAGCGTTGTCAATGTATGTCCGAGACTATCGTGAATCTCTCTGGCGATGCGCGATCGTTCCAGTTGAGTCGCCAAGCTTTCCACCTCTTTTGACAACCGCTCCGTCTCCATCCGGCTCTGCTGCTCTGATACCAGCGATAGTGTCAGCATGCCAACCAGCAACATTGCGGCCATCGCTACATATGTTGACACGATCGCACCACCGACGATGGCCACCGCCGCCGATGCCGACCAACCGTTAGCAAGAATTTCTGGCTTGGTTACTACTATCTTGTAGCCCGCCCACACCAGCTGACCGGCAAAGGCAGCTAATGCTGTAATCCATAGTCCTCGCTTGTCCAAGACCAGACAGCCCTTAGCCATTACCACCGTATAGAGCGGAAAGACAAAGCGCGCTAGTCCGGCTGCTGCGGCTCCAGTGAGCAAGATAGTTTCCATAAAAATGAAGCAGAGCCGGTCCCAAAAGGTTCCTTCCAGCGGTGTAAGAAAACTGAGCAAACTAACAACCACCAACAGACACAACGATAAGGGGAGATGAGGCGCACTGGGATCGCTCGGAGCAAGTTTCCATGCCGCCAGTTCTCCCAAGAAACAGAGCCCCAGTAAGATCCATTCGAAATACTGAACTTTTCGATAGAGCTTATAGTGGAAGAACTGAATCTTGTTCATTCGATTAGCGACGGCATTCGCTCAGACTTCGGCCGAGAACTATGTTCGAGTCATGACAATAGTCATGTTCATTCGTGACTCCAGATGGATGTCTAGCACACGGACCAGGCATACAATTGCTACATACCTTACGACACGGAAATCAAACCAGCACCCCTTAGTAGCCGGTCTAAATCCCGACACAGATCTGGCACGCTCCAATCGGCCGGCAGCAGCTCCTTTAGAGAGTCAGCTTGTACCCGGCCGATTCGGAGCATGCGGCCGCTTCACATTTGTCGGTACAGCATGGCCGAACACCCGCCAATCTAACTAGCGCCTGACCCTTCTCAGCCTCGGCGTGCAAAATGTCAATTCACACCAAGCCAATTCACACCAAGCCAATTCACACCAAGCCAATTCCCACAAATCGACAACCGTAAAGCTTGCTTCCGCGTACTTTAGCCTCGACCACGCCACCTCATTTGGTGACTCATTCCCGGCCCGCACATTTTCATCATACGCGTAAGCATCTTATGCCTAATCTGCTTTTTCTGCTCGGGCGTCATGAGAGCAGATGCGTCCAGCATAAAGTTGACGCGGCTGTTAGCAAGATCGCTGCGCAGTGAATTGATCTCGGTCTGCAGGGAGAGCGCCTTTTGCTTGTCGGTATCTTTATCGGTCAGCAAGTTCATCATTTGGCGCATTTTTTGCTTGAGTTCTGCCTTCTTCCCGGCAGTGTTTACTTCGTACTGACCTTTGAGCAAAATAAACTTTTCAAGCTGCTCATCACTCAAACCCAAGCTTTCAAATCCACATTTGTCACCAGGACCGCCGGGCGAACCACCTGGCCCCCAAGCAGGGGGACCTGCCGGAACTGCAAATGTAGTCTCTGGAAGATTAGCCAAGTAAAGCTCGCTGTAGATTGCCTCCGGCGCTTGCGAAAGCAAGTCCTGTTCATCTTCTTCCTGAGCAATAGCAGGAGCAGCAAGCAATGTCACGTTCAATAGCAAACCGCAAAGTTGCATTGTGCTGACTTTCATTTGGTAAACCTCCCAATCTCTTACGTTGACGAGATGTCTGAACCGACCAAATATACCCGAATCGGCATATATAATTGATGTTCTGTCTCTAGACTACGGTCTAATTTTATACTACAGTCTAACATCATACCACTCGTTGACTTGTTGTGCCGACTCGAACTAATGGGACGTCGAGAAGAGAAAAAGGATGCGACCAGACAGCAGATTTTATCGGCTGCAACCCAGCTGTTTCCGGCAAAAGGATTCGAAAACACATCGATCGACGACATTGTCGAGCAAGCAAATGTCGTAAAGGGTACCTTCTACTATCACTTCAAGTCGAAAGATGATCTCCTGCTTGCGTTAAGACAGTCATCTCTAACTACCAACGCAGCACATGTCGCAAAGCTATTAGCTCAAGGAATCTCCCCTCGTATCATCCTCTTTGAACTATTGGATGAGCGGGCCCGCTGGACTGAAGAGAACGCCGACATGGCTCGAGTTCTTTTCATGCATAGACTTAGCCAACTTATGGTCCACGATCGCTTAGAAGATCACTTTGCAGAAGGATCATTTCCAGCGCTCATCTCGGAAGTAGTCCTGGCCGGACAGTTTCAAGGAGAACTTCGAGCCGACATCGACAACAAAGAGCTCAGCCGGATTATTTTGTCTCTCTTTGTCCAATCACAAATATCTTGGTTGTCGGGTGATCGAGCTCAAAGTCCTCAAGAAAAGATCAGCCACTGGTTAAAGGTATTACTCGAAGGAGCCGAACAAAAAAACACATGACTACCCAACTAGCCCCCTTATTTTCGGCGCCTTACGACTCAAGATATTTATCGATGTTAAAAGTTGAGACTTCCGTGTACTTGAATTCAAACTTCAACCGATATCGGTTGAAGTTTGAATTTTGAAACCACCATGTTTAAGCGGACGATTATCCTGATTGATTCCGGACCACACACTTTACAGCCGGCAGATGAAATGTCATTTGCTCAGTCACTTGCCAGCGATCTGCTTTAACTCTTTTGGTCGGACCAACCAAACAATTCGGCCGCATCCCATTCTTATAGCCCGCCAACAATCAATATCCAGTTCTAACTCGGTTAATGTGGCAGTCGGAAATCGCTCATATCGACCAGTCAGACCTGTAACTAAATCTTCAAGGCCAGGGTTATGACCAATCAGCATTACACTTTCCTGGGAGTCATCTAAATTAGACAGGAGGGCAAATAGCTTCTCCGCCGAGGCTAAATAAACGCCCTCCTCTAAATTGACCTGGCTGTTCAGTCCCGCCGATTCGAACGCCACCTTCAGCGTCTTTCTAGTTCTCTTGGCAGGCGAACAGACGACATTGGCAGGACTGACATGTCGCTGGCGCATGACTTTGCCCATCAGAAATGCAGCTTCTTTTCCTCGCTCGTTCAACGGTCGATCAAAATCAGCTAGGCTTGCATCAGCCCAGCTGGACTTCGCATGTCTAAATAGGTAGAGTGTTTTCATTTATTCAGTCTCGGCAAAGATAGACTATCGCCTGAACATCTTATCTGCAGTTTGATTATCCAATTATTGAATAAACATGCAACACCTGACTAATCATCAAAACTGTTACATCAACGCGCTGACACCACATACGATACCACCCTTCCGCGCCCGAGCGGAGATATACCGTCGATATCCGGTCAGCATGCACTCTTGGGACCTCCGAGCGAATGGTTCTTGATTTTAATTAGGAAGAAATTCTCAGAATCGACTTCTCAAGCGACGAATTTGAGTGCAATTACGGC
>CAZSNX010000033.1:7987-17847 GCA_964607945.1 uncultured Candidatus Obscuribacterales bacterium | reverse complement strand
GTACTTGCTGGGCGGAATGAGGCGAATTCCGGACTCTGAACCATGGACGGTATCACTTATCAAGCGCATTTATGTTAATGTCCTGTCTGTTGTTGTATCGAGACCGCGTGTTGTAGTTGGCGCGGCGCTGATCATTTTGATGCTGTCGGTAGGTTTGGTACCGCTGATGGGGCAGACGTTTCTTCCGGAGTTTAGAGAGAGTAACCTGATTATCTCAATGACCGGGCTGCCAGGGCAAAACATCGATGCCACCACTCGGATGGGAATAGTAGTGGAAAAGAAGCTGCTGGAGCACCCTGACGTAGCCGCGGTCGGACAGAGAGTCGGTCGGGCAGAGCTGGATGACGATGCCGGCGGACCTAATTACAGTGAATTCGATCTGCAATTGAAGGAGTCCAAGCGGTCGCTGGGGCGGATTCTGGCGGACATTCGCGAGCATTTGCGCGAGTTGCCTGGAGTCGCAATCGATGTGGGTTCGTTCATCTCCCATCGGGTCGATGATGTCTTGTCGGGCGGGACAAAGGCTGACGTGGCAATCAAGATTTTCGGCAGCAATCTTGATACTCTGCGCATTCTCGGAGAGCAAGTGGCCGGTGTCCTGGCGCAAGTGCATGGCGCAGTCGATGTTCGCCCGGAGTCGCAGGTGCTCGTGCCGGAGGTGCGCGTCAAGATCGATCGAGCAAAAGCTTCCCGGTACGGTTTGACTGCCGATGAACTTTCGACCGATCTCGAGATCTTGTTCAACGGCAAGATCGTTTCGGAAGTACTCGATAAGCAGCAGCTTTTTGGACTGAAGATCTGGCTGGAAGAAGAGTACCGGCACAATCTCGATTTGCTTCGCCAGACACTGATCGACACTGCGATCGGTGCTCGAATTCCAATCTCGGAAGTAGCCGCAATCGAAGTAAAGCAGGGACCGAATGCGATCATTCGCGAAAACGTGGCGCGCCGAATTGTTGTTCAAGCAAATGTATCGGGGCGCGATGTCGTTAGCGTCGTCAACGAAGCCCGCCAAAAAATTGAAAAGCAGATCACGCTTCCGCCGGGTTACTACATAGTCTATGCGGGACAGTATGCAGCGCAAAGGGAGGCGACGCATACACTGGCCTGGATGTCCTGGCTGGCGCTTGCGGCAATCGTACTTCTGCTCAACCGAGGCTTGCGGTCGTGGAAACTCGCCTTTCTGGTGCTGAGCAATCTTCCGCTTGCGGCGATCGGAGGTATTTTCGCGGTTGCGCTTACAGGCAATGAACTGAGCATCGGTTCGCTGATCGGCTTTATTAGTCTCTTCGGAATTTCCACCCGCAACAGCCTATTGCTGGTGACACACATCAGCGATCTGCTGCGTGCAGGCAAAGGCTTTGATGATGCGGTGTTTCAAGGAGCGATGGATAGGGTGTCGCCAGTGTTGATGACGGCTACCACTACGGCATTGGGGGTGCTGCCGCTGGCGGTCTTGGGCGGCAGCGGCAGAGAGCTCGAACAACCGCTGGCGGTAGTGATTGTGGGAGGGCTGTTTAGCAGTACTGCGCTTACGCTGATAGTCATTCCGGCCTTGTTTGAGATATTCATGCGCCCGGAGCGCGAGGGCAAGCTGCCCCCCCAGATTCCCGAGCAGATAAAGTGATGCTCAAGGACGGATTTGCAGGGCGGGGACTGCCAAGAAGAAAGCGGGTCAACTATGCTTGCTGAGGGGTGATCGAGCGCCTAGCTGAGAGATGATCGAGTGCCTCGCTTCGCAAGCGCTCCAAGCTCGGAATGACAGCTAGGTGTTTGGCAGTGCGCGCCACCCAGGGATCTTCGAAGATCAGTTTCTGTTGCCGGGAGCCAATCTTGTACAGTTCAAATATCGCACAGTCGATTCGGCTTTGACATTTCGACTCCGTTTCGTTCAATGTCTTGAGCTGATCGGTGTGTTCGGCGTATGCCTGGCAAAGATCTTGCGGGCTGCTGCTTTGCTTGCCATAGCGAAAGAGCACCGGTCCACAGTATGAAGGAGAATTGCTGTTGAACGTGTCAATCAGTTTGGCTATTTGGACTGCCTTTTGAGTCGATTCGACGACCTGGTGGAGCAAGGCGCTGTCCGGAATTGCAAATGGCAGACGGCGCAAGTCGCCAATTTGGAAATTGACAGTGGGATTGAGGACGCCCAGGAGGTAACGTGCCAATGCAGAGTTAAGTAGTCCCAGTACAAAGTAGAGGTCGATCCGTTTGCTGAAAAGCGACGAGCTGGCGATGTCGAAAATCGATCCTGGACTTAGCAGTCTGGCGCTAAATCCCTTTGTGCCGATGTATGAGTAAGTGATTCCGCGCTGAAAGTAGTAACGCTCGCCGGGTAGGCTGGAAGACTGCCCTTGCTCCAGGCGGTACTCTCGAATGGCTCTTCCCTGCTCGGTCCAGTTCAAAAGATAAGGTGTCTGTCGATACCACTTATGACCTCCGCCCTTATCGTAGGGAACCCAATTTTGGCTGCCCGCATCGCGCACGTCGCGATGATGTTTGACGAACAGCGCATTATTGCAGGTGAACAGTCCGTTAACGCAATCTATTTCAGTTGCGTCGCTCTGCAAAGGGGGGTGATCTTTAAACAATCGCATCAGCTCGGCCGGACACCAAAAGGAAAACGAGGCACCGTTTATGGTGGCAAACTGAGATCTCGGCTGCTGCAACGGTTGGATCGATCGTATTCCTGATTGCTCTGCCTTCTCTTTGTCGGACGAACTAAGTATTCTCCAGCAGGAGATCGGCTCATGAGAAGATGTCTGTTCGCTGCGTCTGGACGCGATGATGATTGCATTGTTGATCTTTTCACCGGACAGCGATCCGAAAGTGCCGGCACCAAGTTGAACCAGTGCCTCGATGTCGCAGCGTTCGAGCAGCTCGTTGCGAAGGGTTTGATAACGTGTAATCGACATGAAACTTTGCTGGCAGATCAGCCCCATCCGCCCCTGCTGCTCTAGAAGACGGGAGCAGAGACTCAAGAACGCCGCATAGAGATCGAACCGCCCGGCGTAAAAGTGAGTTTTCAGGAAAGCTGAGAGTTGAGCCGGGATTAAGCGATGGCCGAGAAACGGCGGGTTGGCTACGATCACCGAGAAAGGAGCGGCGAGTTTTGAATCTAGCAGCTGGATCGGCCCGGTTGGTCCGATTAGTTCGATCTCCCTGCGTAACTGGTCGACACCCAGTCCGAGGCTGCCGAAGATATCCTTAGATCCGAAGTGAAAGAGCTGGGGCAGAGGCAGGTCGACACTATCGGTGATTTTTCGGGCGGCCAGATAAATTGCAAACCCACTGAGCTGAATCATCAACGGATCGATGTCGCAACCGAATAAATTGTCCAAAAGTATTCGGGTCAAAGCTGCTGCCGGTGCTGCTTTATCATGACGGATTGATGCGACAAGCAGGTTGTCGAGCGCCGGCAGCAAGAGATGACCGGCTCCACAGGCCGGGTCAAGAAAGCGCAAAGTTGAAGCGGCGGTGCACCCTGACTTCCGAAAGGAGCTGATAGTCTCGTCAACCAGGAAGGAGGCAATCCATTGCGGTGTAAACCATTGAGTCAGTGCCGGCACTAGTTGCGGGTTGATGTCTTCAGCCGAGGCGCTCTGCGGGTTGCTTCCTGGACTTATTCCGGCCAGATGTGCACGCGGTTGACGCGTCAGGTGCTGAAATGCCCAGCCAGGCAAGAGTGGATTGGCCAGCTGACTCTGCGCCCAGGTTGACTGAAACAACGTTGTCATCGCTTGCGCAGCCGCTTCCGAGACACTGATGTCTGTTAGAGCGAGCGGAGTAATCAACTTGGTTGCAAAGTTGCCCTTGTCTAACTTCAATGGTTGACCGGCGGAGAAAGTCTCGAGCAAGCGTTCGGAGGCAGTGCCGGCAAGCACTGTCGGGAGCAGTGCTCTCTGAGCAAGCATGGCCAGGCAAATCAGTTTAAGCGGCGCAAAGTCGCTTGCGCTAGCTCGATGTTCGGAGTCCGGTGCTGCAAGAAGTCGGCGCAATTCTCTAACTAACCTGGCAGTCAGCGCGAGCTGCTCCTTGTGAGTACGTTTCCGGTCGCCCAGGTTGATGGTGGTCGTATTGTCAGCTGGCACGATCAGATTATGATCAAACTCTCAAGACATTGCAACGGCGGCTGGCGGTTGCTGCGGAAATTAGCTGTGGCATGGTGAGCGGGTTGACCTAAGCTAGTCGACTGCTTGATCCGCCCGGGCGTGATAAGCCAGGTAGAGCTTTTCGAGGAAGACTTCCGGGCGGTCGGTCGAGTCGTTCGCTTGCAATTTGGTTTTGAAATAAACATCGAGCTTCTTTGCCAAAAGCGGTCGTTCATTCTTGCTCATATGTTCGCGGCGCCCTAGAAAAGCGACGAGCAGTTCGTATTCATTTGGTGTCACGCTACCGATATCGACAAAACCATGATCGAAGCCCGTCGCAGTGATCTTCAAGGTGTGGCTGGCTTCCGAGGGATGTCGTTCTCTGATTACGAGTGTGCCCGCAGCCAGGTCGCCAAGCCGCCGTTCGTTGCGATCAACCAACATGCTGACCAATCCAATCAGCATTAGTCCCACATCTACTGTGCGAACCAGATTGCGTATAATCACGCCCGGCCAGGTGACCGGTTGTCCGGACTGTTCGATCACGCGAATTCTAGCCACTTTCTTACCGGGAGTTTGTCCGTGCCAAATACCCTCGAACAGAATGTAGTAGCCGAACAGGATAATAAGGGTTAGAAGGACAGCGACTCCGATTACGCAGTAGTCGATCATAGTGTGGAAATTGTCCAGGAACGGAGCCTTTTCCGTTAGCCCTAAGATTAGTGCGCAAGCTAACACCAGCAGCAAAACCAGAGTCCAGGTCAATAGAGTATCGATTAAAGATGCCAGAACTCGATTGCCCAGACCGGCCAATTCCAGGTGTAGGTCGACATTTTCCGGGGTAGAGATCAAATAGTCTGGTTTGCTCATCCTACCTCAGTGACCAAGGGGCGGTTTGAATTGTGAAGGATATCCCAGACCGGGATGAAGGGGCCATCAATGAATGTGGAGCGTTGGGTGCGGGGCAGACGGCCGCTTTGGGAACAGCTGGAAGCGCTGTTGCAGAAAATTGACAGAAGCGGGTTGTCTCAGCTGGATCGCTCGCAATTGCGAGATTTGGGGAAACTTTATCGTTCAGCCTCAGCCGATCTTTCTCGGGCTCGAGCCTTGAGAATTGGCGGCGATACACAAATCTACCTCAACAATCTGGTCGTAAAGGGTCACAACCAAGTCTACCAAAGAGAACTGAATCGTTGGTTCGACCTCCTCAACTTTTTCTGGATAGCCTTTCCTGCGCTCGTGCGCGAAAAGTTTTTGTACATCGCGGTTTCATTTTGTATTTTCGCTGTGCCGATGGTCGGTTCGTACCTGCTGGTGCTCAAAGATTTGAACTTCGCGCAACTGGAAGTTGCTAAAGGTTCACCGCTCGTGCCCGAGCATTTGTGGCAGATGATCGAGCAGCACAAAATGTGGACGGACTCGACGCAAGATTACAGCCCTACTGCTTCCAGCGAAATTGCCACCAACAACATCAAGGTGGCGATCTTCGCTTTTGCTTATGGAGTGACTTTTGGGCTCGGCACGGTCTTTGTGCTGTTCATGAATGGCATGATGATTGGCACTATATTTGGTGTCTGTCAATCATTTGGAATGTTTGATAACCTGTTGGCTTTCGTGGCACCACATGGGGTGCTGGAGCTGACGGCGATTTTTATCAGTGGCGGGGCAGGGCTGGTGCTCGGCAAGTCAATGCTTTTCCCGGGGCATTTCAAACGGTCCGACGCGATGAAGCTGGCGGCTAGGCCGGCTCTTTGTTTGTTCGGTGGTTGTGTTCCGCTGCTGCTGATAGCCGGCACGATTGAAGGATTCCTGTCTCCGCGCACGGATGTTTCGGCTGAGCAAAAGTTTGCCATTAGTATGGCCACACTCGTCTGCTTGCTGCTATATCTTTTGGCACCACGGCAACCAATTGAAAACAACAGGGTAGAATAGCTAATCAGGAAACCGCTGGGACTCACTTGATAGCAGTTAATCTGAGTGTTCCGCGTTGTAGAAAGCTTGGGCGGAGGCTGCACTCTTGGGTCTGGAAACAACTTCGAGCGAGCGAGAGATTGAGCTGCCCGCCCCTAACCAAAAGGTCCGGGTTGCTCTGAGTTCGGTGTCCACGCGTCGGTTGAGCAAAAGAGAGCGAGCCAAGATCAACAAGAAGTTGCCACCGGGGCAGCGCTTGATCGTATATATGGGATTGGCCGGTTTGATAGTCCTTTTGCAGGGGGATTCGCAACCGGCAGAAAAGCAGACGGCTTCTCAAGAGACTTTGCCGCCAGTTGCCGCTGTTACTGTACCGCCGTTTCGGATGAATAAGGAGTTGAGCGAGCTTGAAGCGGCTTTGCGACAGCAGGCCGACAAGCCGCGCCTGCGCGCCGGGTTGTTCGTAGTCGAGCCTTCGACCGGCAATTATGCTGATTTGAACGGGCATGAGTCTTACGCTGCCGCCAGCATGATAAAGGTACCGGTATTGGTGGCAATGCTCGTTGCTCTGGACAAGAAAGTGGTGGCAATGGATCAATTGCTGACTATTCGCGAAGATCTCATAGCAGGTGGTTCGGGCTATCTGCAATGGCGCCCGGTCGGTACGAAGATACCGCTGTCGGATGCCGCCGAGCTAATGATTACGCACTCGGACAATACTGCCACCAATTTGATTATCGATCTGCTGGGTGGAGTCGACCCGCTTAACCGGCAATTCGCAGCCTGGGGGCTTAAAGAAACGCGGATAAATAACTTACTACCGGACTTCCCCGGCACCAACAAGACCAGCCCTTTCGACCTGGCATATCTTCTTGGGACAGCCGACTCCGGAAATCTGCTGTCTGCGGACAGCCGGCAATTTATGTTTAGGACGATGGAGCGAACCAGAACGAGGACATTACTGCCGCCTGGCTTGGGGATAGGCGCTAAGATTGCTCATAAAACAGGCGATATCGGGGCAATGGTGGGCGACGCCGGCATCGTAACCACTCCTGATGGGAAGCGTTACATCATAGTCGCTCAAGTGGAGCGACCGCACAATGACAGGCGGGCAAATGAACTGATTCGGACGTTGTCGAGAACTGTCTATGCTGCTGTCGTTCCCGATGCGACATTTGCGCCGCCGGAACCTGCCAAACCAGCCAAGCCGAGCGGACGTTCGCGGCACAAGCATCGAAAACGTCATCGCTGAGAAAAAGTTCTACAGTCTTGGATTACTGGCGCTCGATCAGAACTGGGGTGCTATGGCGCTTCACCTGACCGAGTAAACGTTGACCGTTTCGGACGATATTTTGCGATTCATTGAGCACCTGACCAAGGTTGTTGAGGTCAGCCTCAATCCTGGTGAGTACGGACTCGGCATAGTGGTCGGCGCCTTCTTTGGTGCGTTGGGCCTCTTGTTCGGCTTCGAGCCGAATTCGCTCAGCTTCCGCTAGCGCTTCTCGTCTCATCTGCTCGACTTCGGCTACCACCTGCTTGCGGATGCGCTCGACCTCTGATTGCACTGCTTTCAAGAGTTCAGACTCTTGCAGCATGCCATCGGCCTGACGCCGCGCCATTGAAATGATCTGCTCGGCCCGGCGCTGCGCTTCGGCGATAATCTCATCGCGCTGCTCGAGAACCTCGGTGGCTTCTCTCAGCTCTTCCGGCAAGCGTGCGCGTGCCTTGTCCAGGACATCCAGAAATTGGTCGGCATTGATGAACTTGAACTTATAGACGCCGGCGGCATCATCGATCAAGTGCTCAAGCAAATCCATATGCTTATAGATGGATGTCTGTTTATATGTTGTTGTTGTTTGTGAGAATGTCGTCGTCATTTATTCAGCGCCCCTGCTGAAATGCTCTTTCAAGTAGTCGTTTACGACCGGAGGTACGAACTGTGAAACGTCACCGCCCAATCGGGCTATCTCTTTGACCATAGTCGAGCTGATAAAAGAATACTCGGCTTTGGACATTAGAAAGATAGTTTCTAATTCAGGAAGCAACTCCTTGTTCGTTTGAGCCATCGCCAGTTCGTTTTCGAAATCTGTAATAGCTATCAGTCCGCGGACTAGGACTGTTGTGTTGTTTTGTCTGGCGTAGTTGACAGTCAGTCCTTGAAAGTCATCTACCTTAACTCCGGGCATTCCTTCGGTAGCTCGTGCAATGAGCTTTTTTCGGACATCGACCGGAAGCAATGGAGATTTTCCGGGATTCGCCACGACCGCCATGATGACTTCATCAAAGAGCTTGCTGGCTCTCAAAATGATGTCCAGATGGCCGCGGGTCATAGGGTCGAAGGAGCCTGCGTATATGGCTCTGACCAAACCCGTAAACCTCCTTCGGAGCACAAGCTCCAGCAATTATAGAAAAGTTCCAAAACAAAATCGACGAAGGCTTTTAAACCTTGTCAACGCGGTAATGATAACACGGTGGATGCTTGGAAACGGGTTGCTCTAGTCAATAAGCTTCTAATGTTTAGAGCAGTACGGCTCAGCTGCCTGGACTTCCTTTGGATATGCAAGTTAACAACTTGAGGTCGACAAGACGGCAGCTTGACAATACTTCTTGACATCAATACGACAATATGATTATCAGAAATATATGCTTGCGTGAATGAATATAAGTGTTTGACATCCGGTTTGGCTCAAGCGATTCTTGAAAGCCGCAACCGGCTGTCAGTCGGTATGTGAGGCTGGAACGGGTCGGTTTGGCGCTCATGCGCCGGTGGCTGGCTGGCTGTTTGTGGCGCCTTCGGCCGCGCGTTCGCCGCTGCGTACTGCGCCGACCGCATTGTTGTTCGGACTTTCGGTCACTGCTTGTGTTTGCTCGCAGACCGGCAGAAAGAAGCTGAAGGTAGAGCCGTGCCCAAGCGAAGAGACAACTGAAACGCGTCCTCCGTGCTTCTCGATTATCTTTTGAACGATTGTTAGACCAAGCCCGGTGCCTTTTACTGTGTGCACTTTTGCCTCGACGCGAAAGAAGCGGTCGAAGATGTGCGGCAAACAGTCCTCCGGAATGCCGATGCCATTGTCCGAAACGTCGATGCGCACCTCTTTGCTTGACTGTTCGTTCTTGATCTTAAGTTCGATTCGTCCACCTGCCGGTGTGTATTTAATAGCATTGGTCATGAAATTAATAACGCAACGTTCGATCGACTCCTCGTTCATTTTGACGAGAGGCAGTTCATCGTCTGCTTCCAAGTGCACTTCAATCTGCCGGTCTCGGGCCATCAAGCTCACTGCCCGTAGTGCATACTCGACGGCATGGCGCACATCCTGAGGCTCCATGTCCAGCTCACGATCTCCTTCGTCGAGACGACTCATTTCGAGCACTTCATTGACCAGATACATCAATCTGTCGGCCTCATTGTCGATAATGTGGAGGAATTCCCGGCTGGTTTCCTCGTCCAACTTCTCGCCGTGATTGCACAAAGTATCGACATAGCTCTTAATCGAGGTAATCGGCGTGCGCAACTCGTGGCTGACATTAGAGATGAATTCGTTTTTCATGCGTTCCAGCTCAGCCTGCCGCGTAATATCCTGCATGATCATGACCGAGCCAAGAAACTCTTTGTTTAGAGCCAGCGGTGCAATGTGCAATCGTACAGTGCGTTCACCGAGATGAATCTGTTGAACGACCGATTCCTGGCTTCCAGGTGAAACAGTATCTGTAAAAGCTTGGATGACATGGCAGATTTGCGGGCTGTCCGGACCTTCGGTGCAAAAGACGAGCGGTTTACCCAAGAGTTCGCGGGCTTCCTTGTCAAAGAGTTGAGCGGCAGCGGCATTGATGATTTGAACTTTGTTCTCGCGATCG